>CAYVLC010000030.1:0-22917 GCA_964452155.1 uncultured Dysgonomonadaceae bacterium | reverse complement strand
AAAAAAAAATATTTAACATTCGTTACTCGCGCCTCTTAAAGCTGGAGGTGCAAGACTTGGGTGAAGAAACTATCAGAATTGTTGAGAAGCACACGCCCGAGGAGTTGCTAATAAAAGAGATGTTCGATTTGTTAGTTGCTAAGAGATCGCATATTGAAGCACTCAGAATACCCTTTAAGGGGCACGCCAATACGCAATTGCTAAAGAGTAAACGCAAAGAGCGCAACTATCTGATTCGAACTATAAAGTTCAATTTAGAAAAAGCAGTTGCTTTTGATGTAGCCAAGCAAAACAGAGACATGATTGTGCTTCAGATAGAAGTGTCTCGTTTTTTAGACAATTACTACATGAACCAAAACGAAGTAGTGCTCATAAATAAACTAAAGCAGCTCATTCACGAAGTGACTATCAATGCAGAGCTACAAGCCGCCTTGAGAAGTTTGAACTTTATGGAAGATTTGGAGAATCTCGAATTGAAGCTTAGCGATATTTTGGTACTCAAGAATTCAAGATTGGAAAATGTGTCGCAGCGACCAATGGCCAATACATCCGTGCATAAACAACAAGTAATTGCTTCGGTAAAAAACTTGTTAAACGATATTTATTTAGCACAGTTTAAACATCCTTTATTGGATTATTCATTGCTGATAGATGAGTTGAATCTTATGCTCAGTAAGCTTGATAGACTAATTAGCGTTAGAGTTGGTAAGAGCGAAAGAAAGGCTGCGCAAAAAGAGGCCGAGTTGGCCAATGCTGCTATTGCACAAGCCATAGCCGATGCTACAGGGGGTAGCCATGGGCAAGAGTATCGCCCCTCGCAGGTGTTTGCAGCTTCTATTAAGAAGATGGAGGTGCCAAGCAGTGGTGGTGAGACAACTTCTATTGTCGAAAACGGAGATTCACGCAAAAGTGAAGCGCCAAAAAAAGCTGTTGAGTCAAGTTGGGAAACTTTACAACAGCCTTCTAGTAATGGAAATGCTTAATGAAATTTACATACTTGTACATGTAAAATTCGCATTAATGTAAGACTTTAAATATTAAAAGCCTCATTGCTTATGGCAGTGGGGCTTTTTTTGTGCCCATACTGCCCATATTTTTAATTGCGAACAAGCGCCTTGTTTTTTACTTTATTTTGAGGATAAATAATTTGTATAATCTGCTTATTGGTGCCAGATAGTTTATTATTAGGGTTGCAAACATACTGTATTTTCATTAAAAGTACAACGAAAGATAGTTAAAAGTTTGACTTTGGCCAATTTTTAATGGATAAAGTGCAATTTTTAATGGACATACTTTCTTGAATAGGTAGCAATATAGATGATTGTATAATCGCTCCAAGGGGTAGCCAAATAGTGACAATTTACCGAGTTTTATGCCCAAATTGAAATAACTGTAACATCTGTGCTCTTAAAACATTTTTATTTTTTTATCTTTGATGAGAATAGCATTTAATAGATTTTTCTGGGGTGTGAGATATGGGGTTTGTGGTGTGTTAGGTGTACAAATACCCTTTGGCATACAGAACGAAGTGAAGTATCTGGTCAATATTTGCAGGCTCTTTCGACGGATTCCGTACTACGTACCAATGACATGATTTTGTAACAAACTATATATCAGACAATAAAAACTTTTTCGTTTTGACTTATTAACTGATTAGAGCTATAGCCATTTCATATAATCTTTGTTGACAGGGCTTTGCCCTAAAACCCCCAATGAAATATAAACTCTGATTTCATGGGGCAAGCCACTTACTCTTTTTGCTTTGACGCAAAAAAGTAAGCAAAAAAGGTCAAGACTGCGCTCACCTTGCTCGAAAAACTAGCGTGCAAAAGGCTGAAATCTTCAAAACTCACTTCGCCGATTGAAATTCGGCGAAGCTCAAACAGAGACTATTTTTAAACGCATTTCGCACTTTTTTTTCGGCTCATCGGTCGATGTCGGGGTGCCATAGAAATGTTCAGGTATATAGATGATTATAAATTAAATATTTTAGCAAGCACACACTTTTGAAGATGGTCTCATTTCATGTCATTTTCTTCTTGTTGCCCAATTAAAAATTGGGTGGGTTCTCGGAATGACATTCCATCGTGTCTAAAATGATTTGCACACTGACAATACTGATTGAGCAGATGTTTACGAATAAATACGGTCTAGAGCTATGCGACATTTGGCATAAGAAATTCATTTAAATTATTAGAAATATGCAAGTTATGAAAAAATTATTTTTATTGCTCCTGTTTTTTAGCTTTTCCATTGTTCTGTTTGCACAAAACAATGCCTACGAACTACAGCAAAACATTCAGTACTATCCAGATGCTAACAATAAAATGGATGCGTATAGTAAAGAACAATGTGTATTGGATATTTACTACCCTAAAGACAGCCCTAATTTTGCTACAGTGGTATGGTTTCATGGTGGTGGATTGACTGGAGGGAGCAAAGAAATTCCCGAAGCTCTAAAAGAGAAAGGTATTGCAATAGTGGGAGTAAATTATCGTTTATCGCCCAAAGTGTCTTCCCCAAAATACATTGAAGATGCTGCAGCATCAATTACTTGGGTTTTTGAGCATATCAACTCCTTTGGCGGAGATTCCACTTTGATATTTGTTTCGGGACATTCTGCTGGAGGTTATTTAGCTGCTATGGTTGGTCTGGACAAGTCTTGGTTGAACAAGCACGGTAGAGATGCTAACAATATTGCTGGAATAATACCATTCAGCGGTCAAATGATTACTCATTTCACCATAAGAGACAAAAGAGGTATCCCCAATTACAGGCCAGTGATTGACGACTTTGCACCTCTGTACCATGTGCGCAACGATGCACCGCCGCTATTACTTATTACTGGCGATAGAGAATTAGAAATGTTGGGGAGGTACGAAGAAAATGCTTATTTGATGCGTATGATGAAGGTGGTGGGTCATAAAGAGACCAAGCTATACGAGCTAGGTGGCTACGACCATGGGATGGCCGCGCCAGCTTTTCCATTGCTCTTGAGTGAGATGGAGAGAATACAAGGGAATTTGAAAAACGACTAAAACGGGTTTTGTTTTTTTTGGCTCACTGTAGTGAGACTTAGTTGTAGAAAATATATTTTGTTTTGCAATACAAGGGTTATACGATTGTGCAAGCTGCCTTTATATAAAATATTAGTTCCACTGATAGAAGGCAATGTATGACACATAGATCACAATCGAAATTACCTCTTTTTATAGAAAAACCTAAATACTCAATTCAATTATCCTCGACCAGCAGATCAACAAATAGCGTATCACATACCTCAAGCCACATGCCCCTCTCCCGTCTTACCTATACTCAATTGGGCATATTTTTACTTGCACCCATGTTAGATTGCAGCAGTCTTGCAAGAGTTCTTCTATGTGCAGCAATCCCTTTTTGCTTGTTCCCTTTGGAATGGGCATTTGATAGGTATAAGATACAAGTTGTCTTTTTTTATTATTACGCACTACTACCGCATAGGGTTTGGATGATACTTTTTCTAAATCGGTCAACATGGCTTGTTCGTGCCTATAAAGACGGGTTCGTTGTTTACCGTTGACCAACATTTTGGGTAGCCGTATTACATCAGTATCAGTACAATATACCGGCTGTATATGTAACGACTCGCCTGTGGTGAGATACTTTCCATGTAGTTCAATATCGAAAGATACATGCAGGGTGCTTTTTGCAATGTAGCCCTCTACATTGGCCATGCGCACTTCGCTCGATGACAGATCCTCTACTGTGGCTTGCACCTTGGTAGTATTGATGGCTAGAAGGCTCATGAGGACACCCAAAAACAATATTCTGCCAAATAACAAGGGCAGTTTGTGATTTCTTTCATCGGGGCTATCAATGTGTTCTATTTGGTTTGTTTGTATGGGGGTAGCAATGGGTACATTTGTACGACCTTGCACACTAATTGTATTTATTGTAAAGAGGCAAAAAAATAGGCCCCCGATTAAAATTCTACCAAAGCATCTGCAAAGGGTGCATTTTCTTTGTCTTAGCTTGTATGTTATAGGGTTGCTCATAGCTTGTATGTATTAAGTATGAATTGTTTTTTTTAAGTGCAGTGCTTTATTTTCTATAATTGGTTGCATCTGCAATATACCACATCTTTTTTGTGGCTGAGTGAGTAAGTTTGGCTGGAGGTGCATACCATACATGTAATTGTAGTTATGTGTTTTTACTCCTTACCACATTTTTTAAATTATTTAGAAACAAAAATAATGTCATTTGATTAAAAATAATGTAGTAATACTTGAATCACAGTGTAGTAAAAAAACTACATACAATCTTTAATTAATAGTAAATAGTTAATAATTAATTATGCATTAGCAAATAATTAATGACAGCGTTTTTTAGATTCGCCTTTTAGGGTATCTATTGCACATATTGCCTGCCAGCAAACTCTAAGAAATATGATATGTTTTCGTGGGTCAGGACAGACCTATCCACTTAAAGGGCAAGACTAATGATTGTAATAAGGGGGGGTTGATATGTTTTGCAAGAAAAAGTATATGTAATGGGTTGCTATCATCTCAAATAGTGCTCATAAAGTATTTACCAATTATTTATTCAATTACTAAGTCTATTATTTACGCATTACTCATCTTTCTTGATGTAGTAATTGATAATTCTCTCTAGTTGTTGATTCTCTGCAAGATGGAGCAAGGCTCTGTTCGCACTAAATATAAGTTCTGAGTCTATTGGAAAAGCAAAACCATACCCTTGTTTATAATATTCGGCTTTGCTGATATAAAATTTTTCGTTGTTGTTGTTTTTTAAATAGTACAACAATTGAGGTCGGTCAAAAACTACAGCTTCCACTTCTTTATTTTCTAATCTTTCAATGGCTTCATTCAAATTGTTTGTTCCAACTGTTCTAGCTTTAGATTTGTTTAAAAAATCTTCGGAAGTAGAACCAGAAATAGTAGCTACTTTACGACCCGATAGTTGTTCTATGGTAGAAATTGTAGTTGCGTCGAGCGAAGAGAGCGTAAGTATGCTTGCAATTCCTGCAACCATAGAAGTTGCAAAGATGATAGATATAACCATCCAAGCGCCAGTTATTATTCTTCCAAGCAATGTTATCGGAGCCTTATCTCCGTAGCCTGTTGTGCTCATGGTTACAATGGCTAGCCACATGCCTGTTCCAATGCCTTTTAGCGGGCCTTTCGGAAATTGTTCTGGCGATTCTTTTCGCTCGGCCAACCACAGCAATGTACCCACCACACCAAGAATAACCAAGAAAATAACAATAGCCATTAATAATTTTGCACTAAAAAGTGGTTTTATCTTATGCCAAAAGCTCTGATCTACTTCTAGAGAGATTATAGATATGCTCGAGTTGTAGAAGGGTTGAGAAAAGCGCATGTTTTCGAGACGATTTGAGGTAATGCTTATAGGGCCTACCACTACATCTAGCTCCCCTTTGCCTAGAGAATGCAGAGCTTCTTCTACGTTGTTGTAAGGTACATATTTATAATCCCAAGAACTAATATCTGCAATTTCGTCCCAAATTTCGCTAGCAATGCCATTACTTTCTTCTTGAAATACGAAAGGTTCACTTCCGGCAATACCAACAACTAATGTCTCTTTTGCACTCTTCACATGTTCTGTTTGTGCCTGGTTGGGGAGCACCCAAACAATGAAGAGTAGATATAAAAACAGTTGTTTGGTTACGATTTTATACTTCATAGTCCTTTGTTCTATAATGATTGAGTTTGTTTGTTTTATGAACACCTATTCTTTTAAAATTGTTGCTTATTTATACAAATATACTCAAAATTGTTAAACCCAATAGTGTGTCTAGCTATGTTTTAGTCAATGAGTCCTCATTAAAAAAGAGTAATAATACAGTTTCAATAGAACGATTGCAATTCAATACTGTTCTATTTTACACTAGCATGGTTTAGTAACAACAAATCAAAAAACAAATACAGATTATGAAAAAATGCATTATTATTTCATTATTACTACTTTTTTCATCGGGTATAGCTTTTGCACAGCAGTCCAATTATCAGCTATCGAGCCACATCCTCGATATTTCTAAGGGAATGCCTGCTGCAGATATAAAGATAAGTTTGCAAAAGCAAGTGCAGGGCAATCAATGGGTTAAAGTAACCGAAAAACTGACCGATAAAAATGGAAGGGTCTCAGATTTCCTGCCGCAGCAAGAGGATGCAGATCATATTGGGGTTTATAAACTAACGTTTTATGTAGAACCTTATTTTCAACGACAACAAACCGACACTTTCTATCCTTACATAGAGGTTGTGTTTGAGATAAAAGACAATAAGCATTATCACGTACCTATTACTCTGTCGGCATTTGGGTATAGTACATATAGGGGCAATTAGAGGGGATGATATAGCTCACTGTGTTTTAAAATTGATGTTTGATAGCGCGATTATTTCTTGCAAGGTGTTTCGGGGGGGGGGGATAAGTATAAAAAAAAGGAGCGTATCTTTCGATATGCCCCTTTACACAAATATTATAAATTTCTAGTTGTTGCTATTATACCTTATTTAATGGCAATTTATACGTTGGGTCTTCTAATACATTTACTTGGATAATCTTATCAGCGTTTTTCAAAAGTCTCTGGCAATCTTTGCTAAGGTGTTTCAGTTGCACGTTCTTCCCTACTTTTAGATAGCGTTCTGTAATTTTGTTGAGGGCCTCTATAGCAGACATGTCCGATATGCGGCTCTCTCTGAAATCTATTACCACTTCGTCGGGATCGTTGAGGACATCAAATTTTTCGTTGAATGTGGCTACAGAACCAAAGAAGAGCGGCCCGTATATCTCGTAGTGCTTTACACCATTTTCATCGATGTGTTTTCTAGCTCTAATGCGCTTTGCATTGTCCCAAGCAAATACCAATGCCGAGATGATAACACCTACTATTACTGCCAATGCTAAATTTCCTAAGAAAATAGTTACAAGTGTAACCACTACCATCACAAATACATCCGACTTGGGCATTCTGTTGAATGTGCGTAAACTAGCCCACTCAAAAGTGCCAATTGCCACCATTATCATTACCCCTGTGAGCGCGGCCATGGGTAGCTGCTCTATTAGGCTCGAACCAAACATCACAAACATCAATAGTGCCAATGCAGCCACAATTCCAGAAAGGCGGGCTCTTGCACCTGAAGAGATATTAATTAAACTCTGCCCAATCATGGCACAACCACCCATACCAGAGAATACACCCGATAGCATGTTGGCAACACCTTGTGCTACAGCTTCTTTGTTGCTACTTCCACGGGTTTCTGTTATTTCATCTACAATGTTTAGTGTCAGAAGGCTTTCGATGAGTCCTACTGCGGCCATAATGGCTGCATACGGAAAGATGATACTCAATGTTTCGAAAGTGAAGGGAACATTGGGCAAATGAAATGGAGGAAAACCACCTTGAATAGAGGCAATATCTCCTACTGTGTGGGTGTTGATACCAAAAGCCACTACTAACCCAAACACTGCGAGAATAGCTACTAACGATGCGGGAATAACTTTGGTTATTTTTGGCAATCCCCAAATTATGACCATGGTTAGCAGTACTAAGCCAAGAAGCACATAGAGTGGCGAACCCGTCAGCCAGCTTCCAGATGAGTCCTTAAATTGGTCTAATTGTGCCATGAAAATGATGACTGCCAATCCATTTACGAAGCCAAATATTACTGGGTGAGGCACCAATCGCATTAGTTTTCCCAGCTTTAACACTCCTGCCATTACCTGAATTATGCCTGCAAGAACCACAGTGGCAAATACATATTCCACACCATGCGAAATAGCCAAGGCTACAATTACTACTGCTACTGCGCCTGTTGCACCCGATATCATGCCAGGGCGGCCTCCTAATATGGAGGTGACCAATCCCATCACAATGGCAGCATAGAGTCCTGTCAGTGGCGATAGCCCAGCAATTAATGCAAAGGCTATTGCTTCTGGAACAAGTGCGAGTGCCACTGTTAGGCCCGAGAGCACTTCGGTTTTATAATTGATTTTTTGTTTGAAATCGAAAATGTTGAAAAATTTGTTCATCTATAATTTAGTTACGTAAGGGTGTATAAAACTCTTTACAATAATTGATTTGTTAATATGGAATTTGAGAACCTTATGCATCCCTAGTTCAAAGTACGGGTAAGTGTGTTATGCATCGCTACGCAATATTGACCACTGCAGGCATTCGCTACAAACTAACATCAGCGTAGAGGGTAAATTTGCTATCGATTGATTGATATGCTATTACCGTTCATTTTTTTTGAAGTTGCAAAAATAGCACTATTAAATGACTTATGGAAATAAACAAATGAGAGACTACTATATTGTGAATGTGAATTTTTTTATTTCTACCCGCAGAAACGATTTGCTAAATTGTGCTCAGCTATGCTAAAGCTTACCAACTGTAGTCTGTTTTAAAGCCTAACAATCTACTAACTATGCCTAAAAAGAATATGACCACCCTACCCTATTATATTTATATGCTTTAATTTTACTACCTTTGCACACTCAAAAATAAAAAATGAAAATATAATGGCATTACAATGCGGTATTGTTGGACTTCCCAATGTGGGTAAGTCAACCCTTTTTAATTGTTTATCGAATGCAAAAGCCCAGGCAGCTAACTTTGCATTCTGCACTATAGAACCCAATATTGGAGTAATTACTGTTCCAGACGAACGTATAAATAAATTGTCGGAACTAGCCAAACCACAACGTGTACAACCCACCACAGTAGAAATTGTGGACATTGCAGGATTGGTAAAAGGAGCAAGCAAAGGCGAGGGATTGGGAAATAAGTTTCTTGCCAATATTCGTGAAACTGATGCTGTATTGCACGTGTTGCGATGCTTTGACGATGAAAATGTGACACATGTTGATGGCAGTATAAATCCCGTGAGAGACAAAGAAATTATAGATGTAGAGTTGCAACTAAAAGATTTGGAAACAATTGAAGCACGCATTGGACGTGTAGAGAAATTAGCCAAAACGGGTCAAGACAAAGATGCAATAAGAGCATTTGCTGTTTATTCTAAAATACGCGACGTGTTGCTAAAAGGAGAGTCGGCACGTACTGTAGATTTTGATAGCAAAGAGGATCTTAAAATTGCCAACGAGTTATACCTGCTTACTGCTAAGCCTGTTATGTATGTTTGCAATGTAGATGAGGATAGCGCAGTAACTGGCAACAAATATGTAGAACAATTGCGAGAGGCTGTAAAACACGAAAATGCAGAGATATTGGTAGTAGCAGCTAAAACTGAATCTGAAATTGCTGAACTGGAAACTTACGAAGAGCGCCAAGAGTTTCTTTCGGAAATAGGATTGAAAGAGTCGGGTGTAAACCGACTAATCAAATCGGCTTATAGCTTGCTTAACCTTAAAACATACTTCACTGTAGGGCCTCTCGAGGTGCGTGCATGGACTTTTGAAGATGGTTGGAAAGCGCCTCAGTGTGCTGGTGTAATTCATACCGATTTTGAGAAAGGCTTCATTCGTGCAGAGGTAATCAAGTATGAAGACTTTATTGGCTATGGCTCAGAAAATGCTTGTAAGGAATCAGGTAAGATGAGTGTAGAAGGTAAAGAATATGTGGTGCAAGATGGAGATATTATGCATTTTAGGTTTAATGTGTAGTAGGTTAGTAGTTAAATATTATGCCATCAAGATTCATGTAACCAATTATTATAGAAGAGGGTGCCACTTTTTGTGCAAGCTCTTTTACAACATAGATAGATATTGTTTTGAGTATGGCAACCGTAGAGACGTCGATTTATGGCGTCTCTTTTGTATTGTATGCACGCCAATGAATTTGTCTGAAAGTGTTGAATAAATACTTCTCGCCAAGGCGCAAAAGAAGGAAGAATTAAGAGGTGACTTGATATTTAAGAATAGAGTCATTTATTTAAACTGGAGCGTTATTCATTTTCAACTTTCAATTAATTCAAAGCATCTGCTCGCGCGTGCTTACAACCCTTTTGTCGCGTAGCGAAATCTTTTTTCATAAATCTATTTATAAAATCGGAGTGAGCGGGGCTTTATACTGACCCCACATCTCACAGCACCTTCCTCAACTCGTCTCTCTTCAAAACTGTCACTTGTCGTTTGTCTATAGATATAATTCCCTTATCTACCAATTCACTCATTGTGCGTGCTAGAGAAGGGCGCTGCACACCAAAGTATTCTGCTAGCTGTGTTCTATTTCTTTTTAATGTGAATTGATTCTTTTCTTCTGTGGTATGTTCTAAGATAAACAGCGAGAGCTTTCCTTTGATGCTTTTGATAGATATCATTTGCAGCTTTTGAGATAAAAACACGGTCATGTTTGAGTTCAATTGCAAGAAATTAGTCAGTAAGGTCTCGTTTCTCATCATTTCGCTTAGCCACACCTCTTTGGGTATCAAGAGAAAGTGACACTCCTCAATGGTGATGACATCAACAGGGAAGCGATTGTTTTGTGCAAACACAAATGCGGGGGCCAAGGGGCGTACTGCATCTATAAATTCTATTTCCAACGAGTTACCTTCTTGCGTAATCATTTCGGTACGTACTATCCCCTTCACAAGTAGGTATAGATGCTTTATCTGATCGCCCTGTCGGGCAACAATTTGTCCTTTTTCAACTACTCTCTTGTTGCTCACTAAGCGAGTCAGAAAAGCTTGCTGTTCTGTTTTGTCTATTTCGGCAAACAGGGCACATGAAGAGATATCGTAGTCTAACATACTCGTTTTTTTATTTATTCTTTGCCCTTCAAAGATAAGCAACTTAGCTGCTTTCTCATTTAAATAATAGTTAATTCTTGAAAGTGTAACTTTGGTTACACCTTTCGGCTTTTTCTTTCAATACTTTTGCTCTCAATTATAGAATAATACAATTATAAAACCAAGAAAAAGCAATAGTAGTATGAGTAAAATGTTTTGTTATCAGTGTCAGGAAACTTCTAAAAACGAGGGTTGCACCGTTAAAGGTGTGTGCGGAAAAACTGCAGATGTTGCCAATATGCAAGATTTGTTGATGTATTTGTGCAAAGGAATCTCTCACTATACTATTAGATTGAGAGCAAACGGGGTAGAGGTGCCTCAAATAAATAAATTTGTTGTTGACAGTTTGTTTATGACCATTACCAATGCCAATTTTGATTTAAAGAGATTTACTGTGCGCGTGCACATAGCTTATGAAATGCGTAATGCAGCAAAGAAAAAACTACAAGAATTGGGTGTAAACATTGATGATATTACTTATTCAGGATCGCATTGGGTAGGAGAGACAGAAGAAGATATGTTTGACAAAGCCCTTGAAGTAGGAGTACTTGCAACTGAAAACGAAGATGTACGTTCGCTAAGAGAATTAACTATATACGGCCTCAAAGGAATGGCTGCATATGCTGAGCATGCCTTCAATTTGGGATACGAAGACAACGAGATATATGGTTTTATACAGCAAGCTTTGGTAGATACAACCAATGACACACTTTCTGCTGACGAACTAACACAATTGGTGCTGAAAACTGGTGAGTTTGGTGTAAAAGCAATGGCATTGCTCGATAAAGCAAACACAGATAGCTACGGGCATCCAGAAATTACTAAAGTAAACTTGGGAGTGCGCAACAATCCTGGTATTCTTATTAGTGGTCACGACATGAAAGATATGGAAGAGTTGTTGAAACAGACTGAAGGCACAGGTGTTGACGTTTATACACATAGCGAAATGTTGCCAGCCAACTACTATCCAGCATTTAAAAAATATAGTCACTTTGTGGGCAATTATGGTGGCTCGTGGTGGCAACAAACCAAAGAATTCGAAACATTCAATGGAGTAGTTCTGTTTACAACAAACTGCATAGTGCCCCCTTTGAAAAGCTCAACTTATGGCAACAGAGTTTATACAACTGGTGCATCGGGTTTCGAAGGATTTCCACATATTGCTGACAGAGAGGATGGCAAAGCGAAAGATTTTTCTGCACTTATAGAACACGCTAAAAAATGTAAGGCTCCCACCGAGATAGAGACTGGAGAAATTGTTGGAGGTTTTGCTCACAATCAAGTAGCAGCACTCTCTAACCAGGTAGTCGATGCTGTGAAAACAGGCGCTATCCGCAAGTTCTTTGTGATGGGCGGTTGTGATGGACGCATGAAGGGTAGAAACTATTACACAGAGTTTGCTCAGAAACTACCTCAAGATACAGTAATACTTACAGCAGGTTGTGCAAAATATAGATATAACAAATTGCAACTGGGCGATATCAATGGAATACCACGTATATTGGATGCCGGACAGTGCAACGATAGCTACTCATTGGTGAAAATAGCTTTGAGCTTGCAAGAAGCTTTTGGATTAGACGACCTAAACGACCTGCCAATTGCCTACAATATTGCATGGTATGAGCAAAAAGCAGTTATTGTATTGCTAGCACTGCTATCTTTGGGAGTTAAGAATATTCATTTAGGGCCAACACTGCCTGCATTTATATCTCCAAACATAGTGAATGTATTGGTGAACAATTTTGGTCTCTCGGGCATTACATCAGTAGATGAGGATATGAAAGTGCTACTAGAGGCATAGTTATAGCTATAGCATGTTTGTTGCTTTAGCAGGCGCAGGTGTTGCCCACCTGTGCCTTTCTTTATTGATTGTAATATAAGTTGGAGGGGTTTTTTACCTACATATATAGGAGTGCGCATTTGTTGAAAAAACATCTCATGTATCTCTTTGCGGTCTCTTTTTTGTTAAAACAGATTGGAACCAACTTATAAAGATAAAACAAGGCTTATAAACAATAAAAATTACAATTATGGCAACTTTTGATATAGCAAGAATTTTCACGATGGAAAGTTCCATCAAATATACAACGGGAGGAGTTACCAGCAAACAAATTATTAAAAGCAAGGAAGGAAATGTAACTCTTTTTTCATTCGATAAAGGTCAAGGTCTCACTGAACATACTGCCCCTTTTGATGCCCTAGTGCAGGTAATAGATGGCGAAGCTGAGATAAAGATTGATGGTGATACGCATCTTCTAAAAAAAGGCCATTGCATCATTATGCCTGCCAATCATCCACATGCAGTGCATGCAGTGGAGTCTTTCAAAATGATATTAACAATGATAAAAGGATAAACAAATATGAGTGAATTTATAGATAACTCTGCTCTACGCAAAAATAAGCTTCGCAGTGCGCTCTTGAAGTTGCATGCAGGTGCCAGCGTAGGTGCAATTCGTAATGAACTGATTGAAGCTCTCACCGATATACCATACAACGAAGTAGTAGAAGTAGAGCAAGAGATGATAAACGGCAATTTACTAACCGAAGAAGAGATTCTGGAGTTTTGCGATTTGCATACAGATATATTGGACGGAAAAATTGATGTGTCGGGAGCTAAAGCTATCCCTGCAGGCCACCCTGTAGATACTTTCCAAAAAGAGAATATAGCGCTTAAAAGAGAAACTGAAAAAGCATATAGTCTCATAGCATCAGCTAAGGGATTAACAAATGATAAGCTGCCTGGCTTTGTAATACAAATGCGCACCATCTTTAATGCACTTAGTGATATTGATAAACATTATAAAAGAAAAGAATATTTGCTATTTCCGTACCTCGAGAAACATCTTATCACCGGCCCTCCCACTGTTATGTGGGGCAAACACGACGAGTTGAGGGGTTTCTTAAATGATGCTATTAAAGAACTCGAAAGCGCTATCACAACGGTAGAGCAAATGCAATCAATTATAGACAACAGCCTCAATAGAGTACTCGAATTAGTAGATGGCATGATTATGAAGGAAGAAGAGATTCTTTTCCCGATGGCTATGGACACACTTACCGAAGCGGAGTGGTATAAAATATATTCTGAAACGCTAGAGTTTGGTTTCTGCTTGATCGATCCAGAGGACGAATGGAAACCCAAGGGTGCTACTGTAGAGAAGCAACAATATGTAGATGCGGCTGCCATACAGCTCTCTTCTGGCTCGTTCCACATACAACAGCTAGAAGCTCTCTTCTTGCATCTCCCCATCGACATTACTTTTGTAGATGCCAATGACAAGGTCGCTTTCTTTTCGCACAGTCCCAATCGTGTTTTTGAGCGCAACCGATCTATCATTGGTCGCGATGTTCGTATGTGTCATCCACCCAGCAGTGTAAACATTGTAGAGCAAATAATAAGCGACTTTAAAAGCGGCAAGGAGAACAAGGCTATGTTTTGGATGTCAAACTTCCAAGGAAGATTCATCTATATTGAATATTCGGCTGTAAGAGACAATGAGAACAACTATTTGGGTGTTGTAGAGGTAACACAAGATATTACGCAGATGCGCAAGTTGGAGGGCGATCAGAGATTGCTCTCTTACAGTGAGAAGTGATAGCGTCTCTTTTAGATACAAATCAATCACAAAGATAGCGGTATTTCTAACGAATTACCGCTATCTTTGTGATTTTAAAATATAAATTAAATACTATGGATTATGTTGAATTAGTTGGCTACTTTGCCATGACTTTTTTAGTTTTGTCTTTTATTCCTAAGCAGGTGGAGCGTATTCGCGTCATCAACTTTATTGGATGCGTCCTTTTTGTTGCTTATGGTGTGTTGTTGGGTTGGAAGTGGCCTCTTATTGTGTCAAATGGACTTGTTGCAGTCATACAAGTATATCACTTAATAAAGATGAGGCTAGATAAGGTATAATGTATTTCACCCCGCCACATTTGTATTGATACCGAATTTACTAACTTCTTCTGCAATTTTATTTAACACCTCAAGAGAAACCTTTTCGAGCTCTTTTGCAGGGGTTTCTCTATCGATAGTGTAAATCATCACCTCGCGAGGCTTGAGCTCTTTTACGATCTCTAACCATGCCGATACTTCCTTCTCTGTAGTATTATCAATGGCTTGTCCCTCAAACGATCCTTTCACGAACATTGTTTGCAATACAAAATTGCCCTGGAATCGATGATATAGTTTCACTTGATTGGCAACGGTGTAAGTAGGGGAGTTGGGTCGATCGATGAGCCGAACTGTTTCATCAAAAGCCGAGTCTAATTTCAAAACAGGACTTTCAACCTTTTGCAATGCCTTGAACACACTTTGTTTACCAGCACTTATTCCGTTTGTTAGCACACTTATCTTCGCTTCTGGGCAAAACCTATTGCGTAGTTCAATCGTATCATCTATCACACCTGAGAAGTTTGGGTGCATAGTGGGCTCTCCATTTCCTGCAAAGGTGATTACATCTAACTTCACGCCCTCTTCTTGAAGCTTTATTAGTTTTTCTTCCAATGCCTCTTTCACATTTTGGCGAGTTGGCAATTTGGTGCGTGTTCTGAAGTTTTCATTAAAACCACACTCGCAATAGATGCAATCGAAGTTGCACAATTTACCATCGTAGGGCAACAGGTTTATTCCCAACGAAGCGCCCATGCGTCGGCTATGAATAGGACCAAAAACTATTTCGCTAAATAATATTGTTGACATGCTAAATTTCTATTTTTTTATTTTTAAAACCAAGATAATATTTGTTGTAATCCGAAACCTACTACTACATAGCGTGCAAATTTCCCTAAAGTCATAAAGAGCAGTACTAGCCATGGGTTAGCACGCATAAAGCCTAGGGCCACAGCTATGATATCGCCCACACCTGGCAGAAAGACAAAGAAACTCATAATAGCTCCCCTGCCATGCAGCCATGCTTGCATTTTTTCTACTCGCTCTCGTTTCACATTCATGAACCTTTCTACCCACTCTATTCTACCAAATGAGCCAAGCCAATAGCATGTCATGCCTCCCATAGAGTTGCCAATGGTGGCTATAACCACAGAGGTCCACACATCGAAACCTGTTGCTACCAAGGCTGCAAATACTACCTCTGAGCCAAAGGGAAGTATTGTAGCTGCCAAGAATGAAGCCAAAAATAAACCAAAATATCCCCACTCTGCAAATCCGTCTAACATAGTTTAAATCAATTACAAATTATTAATTACGAATGGTGGATACATTGCTTATCCGCTTGTGATTATTCTTTGTGGTTTATAGAGAGACACAAAGTATTGTACCTATCCTTACCACTTTTATTTAATGCGCTACGAGCCAATTTTTTCCTGCTCCACAGTCTGTCTTCAATGGTACGCTCAATTTATAAGCACCCTCCATCTCTTCTACTACTATCTTTTTCGCCACTTCCAATTCATCCATTGGCACATTAAAATTCAATTCGTCGTGCACCTGAAGTATCATTTTCGATTTCAAATTCTCTTCTTCAAATCTTCTGAATATGCGAATCATTGCTACTTTTATAATATCAGCTGCACTGCCTTGTATGGGTGCATTAATAGCGTTTCGCTCTGCATAGCCCCTTACAATACTGTTCCTAGAGTTGATGTCAGGCAAAAATCGTTTCCGTCCCAACAGTGTTTCTACATAGCCATTTTTACGAGCCAGCTCTTTACTCGTCTCCATGTATTTCTCTACATCAGGATATGTTTCAAAATAGCCATCAATCAAATCTTTGGCTTCGCCACGAGGTATGGCCAATCGCTCTGACAGGCCAAACACCGATATTCCATAAATAATACCAAAGTTGGCAGTTTTGGCTTTGTTACGCATATCGCCTGTGGCTTCTTCTAAGGGCACTTTATATATTTTGGCTGCAGTGGCTGTGTGAATGTCCAAGTCGTTGTTAAAAGCCTCTGTCATGCGCTCATCGTTGCTCAAATGAGCCATAATGCGCAACTCTATCTGCGAATAGTCTGCAGATAGGAAGGTGCAACCTTCATCGGGTATAAAAACTTTGCGCATTGCCCTTCCTCGTTCGTCTCTTATAGGTATGTTTTGCAAATTGGGGTTGGTGCTGCTCAGTCTGCCTGTAGCTGCCACAGTTTGGTTGAATGAGGTGTGTATCTTGTTCGATCGAGGATTGATAAGCAATGGGAAAGCATCAATGTATGTGCTCAAAAGTTTTTTCACTCCACGATATTCTAATATCTTGTCGATGATGGGGTGTTTGCTACGCAATTTCTCCAACTCTCCTTCGCTTGTGCTATATTGTCCTGTCTTTGTTTTTTTTGCTTTGTCGCTTATCTTCATGTGATCAAAGAGCACCTCGCCTGTTTGCTTTGGAGAGTTCACATTGTACTCCATACCAGCCATTTCTATCAATTGGGCCTCCAAAAGAGAAAGCTCTTCTGTTAGGTCTATAGAAAGCTCTTTGAGAGCGTCTAAATCTAATCTTACACCTGTCCACTCCATATCGGCTAGCACATAGATAAGTGGGCATTCTATTTCGTAAAACAGTTTGTTAAGCTTGTTCTCTTCTATCTCTTTTTCGAGTAGGTGTTTTAGCTTAAGTGTAATGTCTGCATCCTCGCAAGCATATTTGCTTGCAATGGCTACATCTACATCGCGCATGCTACCCTGCTTTTTTCCCTTAACCCCAATAAGCTCTTCAATAGAAACAGTTTTGTATTTTAAATATGTTTCTGCCAAATAGTCCATTCCATGACTGGTCTCAGGGTTTATTAGATAGTGAGCTATCATAGTGTCAAATAGGGGGCCTTTCACTATTATATCGTAGTTGCGCACCGTCAAGATGTCGTACTTTATGTTTTGACCTATTTTCTCTATAGATTCGTCTTCTAAAAAGGGTTTTAGCAAACTTAGCTGCTCTGTGGCCTCTTTTTTATTAGAAGATAATGCTACATAGTATGCCTCACCTTCTTTGTATGCAAAAGAAATGCCAACTATGTCGCATGTAAGAGGGTTCAGACCAGTTGTTTCGGTGTCGAATGCTACCGACTTTTGCTTGCAAAGTTTTGTGTTGAGTTCTTTTATCCCTTCTGTAGTGTCAATGAGTGTGTAGTTGTGTGTTGATGTATGTATGTCTGTATAATCTTGGGGCAATATCTCAATATTAATGGGTGCTTCTTCTGCCTCCATGGTATCAAAAAGGTTGCCTTGTTGGTTGCTCATTGGTTTTTTGGGCACAGGCTCAATACCTAGTACTCTATTGAGGAGTGTTCTAAACTCTAGTTCTTCAAAAATAGTTCTCAGCGCATCTTCATTGATGGGTTTGCGGTCTAACTTATCAATTTCTATATCCAGTGGAACGTCCGTTTTGATGGTTGCAAGATACTTAGAGAGAATAATCTGCTCTTTGTTTTCTCTCACTTTTTTCTGAAGTGCTCCTTTTAGTTTATTTGTATTTTCAAGAAGGTTCTCGATACTTCCAAATTCTTCGATTAGTTTGTCAGCAGTTTTAGGGCCTACGCCCGGACATCCAGGAATGTTATCTGATGCATCGCCCATCAATCCTAGCAAATCTATTATTTGAGTAGGGTGGGTGAGATTGTATTTTTCCATCACTTTTTTGTCGTCCAAGATTTCAACATCGTTATTACCTAGCCTTGGTTTGTAAATAAATATGTGCTCTTCGGTCAACTGCGCATAATCCTTGTCTGATGTCATCATATATACATCAAACTCGTCTTTGTTGACTCGCTTGGCAATGGTGCCCACAACGTCGTCGGCTTCATATCTATCCACTTCAAGAATATCGATATTGTACGCTTCAATTATTTCCTTAATAATTGGGATGGATAGCTTTATGTCTTCTGGTGTCTTTTCACGTTGTGCTTTATATTGGTCATACTCTTCGTGTCTGAACGTTAGTCCCGGAGGATCGAAAGCTACAGCAATATGCGAAGGGTTTTCTTTGCGAAGCACCTCTTCAAGGGTATTGATAAAGCCAAATATGGCCGATGTGTTGAATCCCTTTGAGTTTACTCTAGGGTTTCTAATGAACGCATAATAAGAGCGATAGATGAGTGCATAAGCATCAAGAAGGAAAAGTTTTTTTCTCATAACTATGTTGAAACAAAGATTTTTATTGTTTTGTTTAGATGAACTTATAGGTAAGATCTAAGAGCAAAAACACTTAATAGAATGTAAAGTTACAATTAAATGTTGCTATCAGATGATTTATTTTTAAATTTGTGTTTAATTTACATCATTCATGAATTACAAAAACCTTGCAGTTGCCATTATTAACGATGAGTTGAAGAAATTCGACTTGCTGTATAACTCAATTAGAAGCGAGAATCCTCGTCTTCAGAAAATGATTGAACACATGTACAGGGCCGATGGTAAAAAGATACGCCCCATTCTTTTGCTTCTCACTGCAAAAGCATTGGGTGTAGTGAATGAAAAAACTTATCATGCCGCGGTTACTATTGAGCTTTTGCACACAGCTACCCTTATTCATGACGATGTGGTGGACGATGCCAATATGCGAAGAGGGCAGCCCTCGCTCAACAGTGTTTTCGATAACCGAAAAACAGTGCTTTGTGGTGATTTTTTCCTCTCATCGGCTCTTACGCAGAGTGTGCTTACTCAAGACTTAGAAATTGTTTCTATTATTGCAAATTTGGGTAAGAAGCTTGCAGAAGGCGAGCTTCAACAACTTCTTATAGCAGACGAAATTATTATTGATGAGGCAGAGTATTTCAATGTAATCAGAAATAAGACTGCTTCACTATTGAGTGCTTGTATGAAAATAGGTGCTCTTACTGTTAGTGCCGATAGGGAAGTGGTAGATAAATTTTCGGAGCTGGGCGAACTCATTGGTGTTAGTGTGCAGTTGCGCGACGATATTTTTGACTATTACGATGACAATATTGGTAAACCAACTGGCAACGATATTAAAGAAGGCAAAATAACCCTACCACTCTTGTATGCTTTTGAAAACACCGAGGTTGCAGAGAGTCAACATGCCAAGAGTATTGTTCAAAACAAAGATTTTACTGATGATAATATAGCCTACCTTATCAATTTTGCTAAAGAAAAAGGGGGTATAGATTATACATATTCTATTTTGGAGCAAAACACAAGTAAAGCTAAGCAATTGATAGCCAATATGGAATTGGGCTCAGACGATTTTAAAGAGTCATTTCTATCGATCATACAGTATTTAAAGGAACGTAAATATTGAGTAGAGTGGGGGCTAAGTGCCACTTTAGCATATATAATAAGCAGTAAGAGAGATTCCACATGGTAGAATCTCTCTTACTTTCTTAGCATGATGCAATGCTTTTAGCTTTATTTCTTAGGCAACTCTCTGAAACCCATATTCCACAATGTGAAGCCATATATATCTGCATACTGTTGTATAGTCTTGCTTACTGGTGTTCCTGCACCATGGCCAGCATTGGTTTCAATACGAATCAGAACTGGGTTTTCACCTGCTTGTTTATCTTGTAGTTCTGCTGCAAATTTAAAACTATGTGCTGGCACAACTCTGTCATCGTGATCTCCAGTCATTATTATTGTTGCAGGATATGCTACTCCCGGCTTTACATTGTGCACAGGAGAATATCCAAGGAGGTATTTAAACATTTCCTCACTATCTTCGGCTGTTCCATAATCATAAGCCCAACCTGCTCCTGCTGTGAATGTATGATAGCGCAACATATCTAGCACTCCCACTTGTGGAATTACAACTTTCATCAGTTCCGGACGCTGTGTCATAGCAGCTCCAACAAGCAAGCCACCATTAGATCCTCCTCGAATAGCTAAGTAGTCTGATGATGTATAGTTTTCACTAATTAGATATTCGGCAGCGGCAATAAAATCATCAAAAACATTTTGTTTATTCAATTTTGTTCCAGCATCGTGCCAAGCTTTACCAAACTCCCCTCCACCACGAAGATTGGCTGCAGCAAAAACACCCCCATTATTCATCCACACAGCATTAGCAACACTGAAAGAGGGAGTTAAACTAACATTGAAACCTCCGTAACCATATAGCATAGTTGGGTTTTTGCCATTCAGCTCAACACCTTTCTTGTAGGTAATAATCATAGGAATTTTTGTTCCATCTTTTGATGTGTAAAAGACTTGTTTGCTCTCAAAATTATCGGCATTGTATTCCATCTTTGGTTTCCAATACACTTCATAGTCTCCCTCTTTTGGATGGAGCTTATAGATAGTTCCGGGAGTGCTATAGTTTGTAAATGAAAAGTACAACTCCTTATCATCAATCTTACCACTAAAGCCTCCTGCGCTTCCTATTCCAGGCAACTTTATTTCTCTTACTTGCGTTCCATCATAGTCGTATTGAAGTACTTTTGATACAGCATCTACCATATATGTTGCGAAAATGTATCCTGAACCCGTAGAAATACTCAACACATTTTCAGTTTCTGGAATTAAATCTTTCCAGTTATCTGATGTTGGTTTAGAGACATCAGTACTTACCATGCGCTGATTTGGAGCATTCAGGTTTGTAACTATAAACAGTTTGCTTCCTCTGTTATCAGCAACGTAAGTGTCAGTTTCGATATTGTCATCAATAGTTATTATTTCGCTATTTGGTTTTGTCAGGTCTTTAAGGAACAGTCTGTTGCCCGATGTTGAGATTCCTCCAGAGATAATCAAATATCTATCATCTTCTGTAACACTGCCCCCTATGTAGCGATACTTCTCTTTCTCACCAAAAACAACTTTATCTTCTTTTTGTGGAGTTCCTAACTTGTGGTAATATAGTTTGTGTTGATCAGTTTTGGCCGAAAGTTCACTCCCTAAAGGCTTGTCATAGCTTGAATAGTAAAATCCATCGTTAGCTACCCAAGAAATGCCACTAAACTTAACATCCACTAAAGTATCTTCTAAAACTTTCTTAGTCTCAGCATCTATAATGATGATTTTTCTCCAGTCGCTACCACCTTCTGAGATAGCGTAAGCAACAATGCTACCATCTTTGGAGAAACTAACTTGCCCAAGAGAAGTTGTACCATCTTCAGAAAATGTATTAGGGTCTAAAAAGAGTTCTTCCAGACCATCATCACCCTTCTTACGATATAGTACATATTGGTTCTGCAAACCATCATTTTTATAGTAATACGTATATTCTCCCTCTTTGTATGGTGCTGACAATTTCTCGTAATTCCAAATTGCAGTGAGCTCTTCTTTCAACGCATCTCTATAAGGTATTTGATCAAGGTAATCAAACGTAACTTTATTCTCTTCTTTAACCCATGCCTCTGTTTCAGAGCTTCTGTCATCTTCAAGCCAACGGTAAGGGTCATCTACTTTTGTACCAAAATAACTGTCCGTTACAATTTTCTTTTCTGTTGTAGGATAGACAAGCTTTTCTTGCTTTTGTGTACATGAGATTACCATAAGACCTGCTAATAAAAATAATAATGTTTTAGCTTTCATATTTTATCATAGATTTTTTATATTCAAAGTGTAAAATTACTCATTTTAGTCCTGTTTTTCTCAACAAACGAGAAAAATAATGGCGAGTCTTACCCCTCAAATGTGCAAATCTCTTGTGCTATATTGAAAATGAGGTATAAAATGAACACAAAACACCCATATTCTGTGTATTCTATGGTATAGAAAACATCAAAACATGGGTGTTTGATTATATTTAAAAGCTTCTATTGTTTCGTATCAGCGGGATTTCCATAACCCACCACGACTATATCAGTTTCTGGTGAAGCAGTTGAAGTTTCACTGCCATTTCCATTTTGCAATCTAAAATTTGCAGAAATTTCAACATTTGAAGCTGCTTTTCCACCTGATTTCATCAATGCAATTTCTTTGGGCATAAGCTTTATTACCCTGATTAACTCTGCATCCAACGAGGGGTCAATGCCTTCAGTTGTCTTCACATTAGACACTTCGCCTTTAGCATTTACGTCATAAGTAGCTCTTGAAACTCCCATAATACCGTTTTCTTGTGCAATAACTGGGTATCTTACATTTTTAGCTATGAACTCATAAAGTGCTTTTTCAGGACTATCATTCTTCATGTCAACAACAGATACAGGTCCTTTTTCTTTGAGTTTTTTCATAGCTTCACTCTCAGCTTCATCTTTAACACTTAATTTGTAAACAACTGGCAATGTATATCTGACATTT
>CAYVLC010000029.1:11375-22933 GCA_964452155.1 uncultured Dysgonomonadaceae bacterium | reverse complement strand
GAAAGAATCTTCCCAATGAATTCGCCTTTTATCGATAGCATCACTGTAAATAGCGAAGGTAAAGTGCGTAGAGCTAAAATTTACTACTTGCGAAAATTGCGTGGTAAAAAAGCACGTATCAAAAAGAAAAGATTTTAAGAATCTCTTATATCCACACATAAAAAAAGACTACTTCGACATCCGAAGTGGTCTTTTTTGTTTTAGAATATACCTATGGCTGATATACATTTAGCCAAGTATGTGAAAATGGAATATAATTTTCATGAAAGTTAGTCTGATAAATTGATTACCCCAAAACTCCCTGCACTAATTGTATGAAGCTAAAAAATGCGTCTATTTCCAAAAACTTGGAATAAGGAGAGAAAGTACAGTAAAGATTTCCAAACGACCAATGAGCATGAGCATGGCCATATAAATCTTAGCAAAGTCTGTGAGGTTGGCAAAATTGCCTGCTGGCCCATTCGACCCCAATCCAGGCCCTACATTACTAATAGCTGTGATAGATGCTCCAATAGCCTCATCAAAGGTCATCCCTGTAAGGCTAAGAACCAGAAAGCTCGCAAAAATAAGCAGTATGTATAGAAACATAAATGCGAGAATCTTAGAGACAACTTGTGTTGGAACAACCAATTTGTTCATCTTTACTGGTAGCATTGCAGCTGGATGTACTTGGCGTTTGAATTCTACAAAAGTATTTTTAACCAAAACAACCAATCTCGATATTTTCACTCCACCTGATGTGGAACCCTCGCAAGCACAAAAAATCATTAAAGCTAAAAACAGAAACCAATAGAATTGTCCCCAAAGCAGGTAGTCATATACAGCAAATCCGCTTGTAGTGATGTTAGACACTACTTGAAACAAAACAGTACGAAAGGTATATTCAACACCTTTCATTTTACCAGAGAGTAACAAAGTAGTAGTCATGAAAACAGTAAACACAGCAATAATATAGGCATACCACCTAAATTCCTCATCGTGAAAAATTTGACCTGATTTCTTTTTCACAAAAAGATAAAGAAGAATAAAATTTGTTCCTCCCAGAAACATGAGCATTGCAATCACATACTCCACATAGGCTGAGTTGAAGAAGGCTATACTTGTTTGCTTGGTAGAGAAACCGCCAGTAGAAATACTTGTCAAGGTATGGCATATAGCATCAAATGCATCCATTGGTCCCATCCAAAGCATAAAAAACCCAATAGCCGTAAAACCCAAATAGGTCTTTGCTATCAACTTGGCAATCTTACTAATTCGAGGTGTCACTTGTTGGTTTTGCATAAACCCTGTCACTTCAGCATCGAAAAGCTGAATGGCACTACCACCAAATAGAGGTAAAAAAGCCATCACAAAAACCACAATACCTATTCCGCCAACCCACTGTGTGAGACTTCTCCAAAAAAGCAATGCTTTTGGAAAGCCCTCGAGGTTTAGAATTACCGAACTGCCAGTTGTAGTAAATCCACACATTGTTTCAAAAAAAGCATCGGGCAAATGAGGAATAGCACCGCTTAAATAATAAGGTAGCAATCCAAAAATAGTGAGAAATATCCATACTAGCGTAACCGTCAAAAAGCCTTCTCGTTTGGTTATCTCTCTTCTTTTTTTACGAAAACTAATGAACCGCAAGAGCACTCCAAAAGAAAAGGTAATTGCAACAGAAATATAAATGCTAGCAGTGACAGGCTCTCTATAGAGTTCGCCCACAAAAGCAGCCAATAGCATCAAGCATGACTCAACGATAAGCATAAACCCAAGAATATTTGAGATAAAATATGTGTTTATCTTTTTCAATCGTGCCACAAAGAATATAATTTAAATTAGTTGAAGAAGTTCTCGATACTCTTCATTGAGCGATGTAAGAAGAAAACAACTACTTGGTCGTAGGGCTCTATAAGTGTTTCGCCATCAACAAGCATGGGTTCTCCATTTCTTATGAGAGCCCCAAAGGTTATATCTGAAGGTAGTTTAAGGTTTTTAATTATTTTCTTGGTCACTTTTGAGTTTGGATGTGCTATCACTTCGCCCACATTTGCATTTGCAAATGCCAAATTCTTTATGTTTGATGCATCGGCTTTCAAAAGCAACTCGTAGATTTTGCTGGCAGCAATCAGTTTTTTGTTTATCACAGTGCCAATATCAAATTTCTCGGCAAGGCCTATGTAGTCTAAGTTTTCTACTTCTGCTATTGTTTTCTTCACACCATGTTGCTTTGCAGCAATACAAGCAAGTATATTTGCCTCGGAGTTTCCTGTAAGAGCAAGAAAAGCATCAGCTTCATTTATTCCTTCGTTTACCAATAGTTCGGTATCACGGCCATCGCCAAGAAAGACTGTAACATTTGAAGGTGTTGTCTCTACCAACATCTCTGCACGCTCTCTATCTTTCTCTACAATTTTCACATTGATATTATCTGGCAAATACTTTACGGTTTGCAAAGCTATTCTGCTTCCACCCATAATAATAATGTTTTTTGTTTCGAAAGAGGTTTTTCCCATAATTTCTGGCAAGTCGTCAAGATGTTTCCTCAATGTGGTAAAGTATAAAATGTCGCCTGGCAATATCTGATCTTTTCCAGTAGGTATAATTGTGTTGCTGTTGCGTTTGATTGCAACAACATGAAACTTTTTATTTTCTGGCACCAACTCATGAATATAACGACTAGATATGGGTGCATTTTCGCGAATCTTTGCCCCCGACAAAATGATAGACCCATTGCATAGCTCCCACCAAACCCTTGTCCATGGATTTTTGAGGGCCGAAACAATTTCTTTTGCTGCCATCATTTCCGGATATATCATAGAGTTGATTCCTAGCTTTTCGAAAAACTCTAAGTTTTTTGGCAATAAGTATTCATAATTATCTATTCGGGCAAGAGTTTTTTTTGCTCCTAAGTTTGAAGCTAACATGCACGCCGTTATATTTTTTGACTCTTCGGTAGTAACTGCAATAAAAAGATCGGTATTTTTAACTCCAGCATCCGAAAGCACTTTTAGTGAAGTGCAATTGCCTGTTCGAGATAATAATTCGACATTATCTTTAATTGTGCTCAGTCGCTCCCTGTCTTCATCCATCAAAATGATGTCGTGATTTTCTTGCACCAACAATTTGGCTAGATGAGTCCCAACAGCTCCTGCCCCTGCAATTATTATCCTCATATGAATATATTATATTTCTACCTCTTTGTATTTATGTATCTTAATCAATGATTCTAAGATTCCTTCTTCATCAAGTTTACAATAATGCAGCAAATCTTTGGTTGATCCATGCGAAACAAATTCATCGCCAATTCCTAAACGATGCACACTTAAATCTTTATAACCATTGTCGGCAAAAAACTCTAATACAGCACTTCCCATGCCACCCTCAATAGATCCGTTTTCAATCGTAATTATGGTGCTGTAGTTTTCTGCCACCTCTTTCAATAATTCTTTATCGAGGGGTTTTAAAAACAACATATCGTAGTGCGCAATGTCCATACCATACTCCTTGGCCTTTTCAATGGCAGAGGCGGCCACATTGCCAATAGTACCAATAGAAAGAAATGCCATGTCTTTGCCATCTTTCAATTTCCTACCTTTACCGATAGGTATTATCTTCATTTCATTTTTCCACTCCACTAGTTCACCCTGCCCTCTAGGATATCTTATTACAAACGGGCCCGAATTGCCATACACAGCAGTGTACATAAGATTACGCAAATCATGCTCATTGTATGGAGCCGATATTACTAGGTTGGGGATAAAGCGCAAGTAAGCCATATCAAAAACACCATGATGGGTAGCTCCATCTTCGCCCACTAATCCAGCCCTATCCAAACAAAAAATAACCTTTAGTTTTTGTAGTGCCACATCGTGAATAACCTGATCATAGGCCCGTTGCATAAAAGACGAATAAATATTGCAAAAAGGAATAAGCCCTTCTTTTGCCATACCCGCCGAAAATGTAACTGCATGTGCTTCTGCTATTCCCACATCGAATGCTCTTGCTGGAAACTCTTTCATCATGTGCACCATTGAACATCCTGTTGGCATGGCAGGCGTTACGCCCACAATCTTATCGTTGCTCGATGCCAAATCGGTTAATGTATGTCCGAATACATCTTGATACAACTGAGGTTGATTTTTTTTGCTCTTACTTACTCGTTCACCAGTTTTTTTGTTAAACAAGCCAGGAGCATGCCATACAGTTGCTGCATCTTCTGCTGGTTTATATCCTTTGCCCTTAGTGGTGCGAATATGCAACAATTTGGGCCCTTTCAGGTTTTGTATATTACCTAATATACGAATAAGCGAAGGCAAATCGTGGCCATCTACAACTCCGAAGTAACGTATGTTGAACCCCTCAAACATGTTTTGCTGACGAGTGAGTAATGATTTTAGGCTGTTGTTGAAGCGCAAAATAAAATTCTTCTTCTCTTCGTTAATAAGGTTTCTTCGTTTAAACTGTTTGTAAATACCATAGCGCATTCTATTGTATGCAGACGAAGAGGTCATTCTCACCAAATACTCCTTTATGCCTCCAACATTGGCATCAATTGACATATCATTGTCGTTCAATATAATGAGCAGATTGTTTGGCTGAGATGACACATTATTCAATCCCTCGAAAGCCAAGCCACCTGTCATTGCGCCATCTCCAATTATAGCAACTACATGTTGTTCGGGTTGGTTTTGCAACGTTGCCGCTACTGCCATGCCCAATGCAGCCGATATAGATGTTGATGCATGGCCAGCAATAAAAGTGTCGTATTCGCTTTCTTCGGGATTTGTAAAACCCGACAATCCTCCAAATTTCCTGTTGGTGTGAAACTGATCGCGCCTACCTGTCAGTATTTTATGACTATAAGCCTGATGACCTACATCCCACACTAATCTATCGAATGGGGTGTTGTATAAATAATGAAGCGCTACTGTTAACTCTACTGTACCTAAACTAGAGGCAAAATGTCCGGGGTTGTGCGATAACTGATCTACAATGAATTCCCTCAACTCGCCGCATACAGTGAGCAATTGATCCATTGACATATTTTTCAAATCATCGGGACTATTTATCTTTTTCAGTAATTCCATTCAATTTGTATTTCACTCACTATTAAAAGTTTATTTGAGATAACACCCTGTTTAATAACTGCAAACAATCTATTTTACAGCACCTTCTATAAGAAAAGGGCAAAACTATCTAATGGAAAATATATCTAATTCTAGCTAGCTTTGTACTATAAATTAAAATCGAACACCTAAAATTCAAATTGCAATATAGCAAAGCTGAAAGAATTAATTGGCCATATCAGACAAAAACTTAATTCGAACTAATCTTATTTCCGTTTCCTCGTATTCTGATAATTCTTCAATAGCTTCGTCTATACTATCTGTCTCTGCTTCTTGGAAAAAGGCATATATATCTTCCAAAACATCTTGATCCATAACTTCGTTCAAAAAGTAATCAATATTGATCTTTGTTCCAGAATAAACAATTGCTTCTATTTCGGTAAGCAATTCTGCAAACTCAATTCCTTTCGACTCTGCTAAATCGTCTAAGGCAACTTTGCGATCGATTCCCTGAACAATTGATACTTTGAGCTTTGACTTGTTTGCTACTGTGCGAACACGCAAATCTTCGGGTCGCTCTATTTCATTCTCTTCGACATGTTTTTTGATAAGTTCTACAAACTCTTTTCCATATCTTTTTGCTTTTCCAGCACCTACACCCGGCATGTTTTGCAACTCTTCAATAGAAATAGGATAGGTAGTTGCCATGGCTTCGAGCGAAGGATTCTGAAAAATTACATAAGGAGGCACATCCAGCTTTTTCGATAATTTCTTTCTCAAATCTTTCATCATCGAAAACAATGCAGGATCTACTGCACCAGAACTACCACCTCCACCAAGGATTACATCTTCGTCGTCTAAGTTTTCTTCAGACTCCGAGGGGTCTTCTTTGGTTATTTTGAAAGAAACAGGCTTCTTCAAAAAGTCTTTCCCTTTTTTGGTTATTTTCAAAAGACCGTAATTGTCGATGTCTTTTTTTAGATAATGCTCAATGAGTGCACTACGTATTACGGTGTCCCATGTAATAGCATCTTCATCAGAGCCCGAGCCAAATTCCTCTAAGTTATTGTGCTCAAAGGTTTCAATCTCAGAAGTTTCTTTCCCAATAAGGAAATTGATCATGTAGTCGGTTTTATGTTTCTCTTTAAGTACTTTTATTGCTTCTAAAACCGTAATTAATAATTCTTTTGCTTCCACTCTTATTTTTGGATTTAAACAGTTATCACATTGTCCACAATTACTCTGACTATAATCTTCTCCGAAGTAATGTAAGAGAAATTTTCTACGGCAGATAGATGTCTCAGCATACGATGCTGTTTCATTTAATAATTGTCGACCTATTTCTTGTTCAGCAACGGGTTTACCCTGCATGAAACGTTCAAGTTTTTGTAAATCTTTTTCAGCATAAAATGTCACGCATTTTCCTTCACCTCCGTCTCGTCCAGAACGGCCCGTTTCTTGATAGTACCCCTCAAGACTTTTTGGTATATCGTAGTGTATCACAAACCTAACATCGGGTTTGTCTATACCCATACCAAATGCTATGGTTGCAACAATCACGTGTGCTTTTTCCATTAAAAAAGCATCCTGATTGGCGCTTCGTGTTGCTGGGTCCATACCTGCATGATACGGTAGTGCAAGTATATTGTTTGCTTGCAATATTTCGGCAAAGTCGTTTACTTTTTTTCTACTCAAACAATATACTATTCCCGACTGTTCTTTATGAGAAAGGATGTATTTTATTATATCACTATCAACCTTTTCGGTTTTCTTGCGCACTTCGTAATAAAGATTGGGTCTATTGAACGATGACTTAAAAACAGCACCGTTTACCATACCCAAACTTTTTTGAATGTCATCTTGCACTTTGGGTGTTGCTGTGGCAGTAAGTGCAATTACTGGCTTGTGCCCTATCTCTGTAATTATAGCCCGTATTCTTCTGTATTCGGGCCTAAAATCGTGTCCCCATTCAGATATACAGTGTGCCTCATCAACTGCATAAAAAGATATGGGTACTTGGCGCAAAAAGTCGATGTTAGATTGTTTTGTCAAAGACTCGGGTGCTACATACAACAATTTAGTTTTACCTGCTGTTATATCCTCTTTTACTTTCTCTATTTCGGCTTTGTTGAGCGATGAGTTCAGAAAGTGTGCCACCCCATCCTCTTCGCTATGATTGCGCATTGCATCTACCTGATTTTTCATGAGTGCAATAAGTGGCGAAATAACAATAGCTGTCCCTTCAAGCATAAGTGCTGGCAATTGGTAGCACAACGATTTACCTCCACCTGTGGGCATCAATACAAAAGTATCTTGCTTATTCAGAATGCTCTCTATGACCTCTTTTTGGTTACCTTTGAAAGTGTCGAAGCCAAAAAATTGTTTTAATTTTTTGTATAACATCTCTTTCTCCTTTTCATAATTATGTGGAAATTTACTTTGTTCTCGATTTGATTGTTCATCATCTAACTGAAATCATGTTAATCTTTAAACTTCCGTAGAATTTAATTTTAGACTAAGGTAAGAGATAAAAATTGAATATAAAAAAAAGAGATTGTTAAATAATAATTTTCTTTGTTTTTTCTACTTGTTTTGGCACAATATGCAATGCTAAACAGACTTTATTACAGCCTTTTAGGCCACAGATATAATAGTTTATTAAACCAGCCTTATAAAAGAAAGATTACTGTTGTTTTTTGATATATATATCTAATTAAACACCACCCCTTGCCTTATGCCACTCTTAAACTTTCGATATTTGATTTCTGTAGTTTTTCGACAGCATATTCGCGTGTTATATGCAGCACCGTAGCCTTCTCGCTTGGCATCGTAAACATAGAGTCCATCATAATAGCCTCAACAATAGAGCGAAGACCACGTGCACCCAATTTAAACTCGAGGGCTTTATCAACAATATATTCGTAAACATCCTCATCAAAGGTAAGCTTTATCTTGTCCATCTCAAACAGTTTGATGTATTGCTTAGTGATAGAGTTTTTGGGTTCTGTGAGAATGCGCAATAACGCATCTTTATCCAATGGATTTAAATAGGTAAGTACAGGCAAACGGCCAATAATTTCGGGAATCAGGCCAAAAGATTTTAAATCCATAGGAGTAATGTACTTCATTAGATTATTGCGATCTATCTGAGCCGATGATCTGCTGGCCGAGTATCCAACTACTCGTGTATTGAGACGCTGCGCTATTCTTTTTTCAATACCATCAAATGCACCACCGCAAATAAAAAGAATATTTTTGGTGTCCACCGCAATCATCTTCTGATCGGGGTGCTTGCGTCCACCTTGAGGCGGAACATTTATAATTGACCCCTCAAGCAATTTCAGCAAACCTTGCTGTACCCCCTCTCCACTAACGTCGCGCGTAATGGAGGGATTATCGCTCTTGCGGGCTATTTTGTCTATCTCATCAATAAATACAATACCGCGTTCGGCAGTTGCAACATCATAGTCGGCAGCTTGCAACAATCTTGTGAGAATGCTCTCAATGTCTTCTCCCACATATCCAGCTTCAGTTAGTACTGTAGCATCAACAATGGTAAGAGGCACATGCAGCATCTTTGCTATTGTACGTGCAAGCAATGTTTTACCAGTACCCGTAGAACCCACCATGATGATATTAGATTTCTCAATCTCTACATCATCTTTTGAGTCTTTTTGCAACAATCGTTTGTAATGATTGTACACTGCTACAGACAAATAACGTTTTGCATCATCTTGTCCAATCACATACTCATCTACAAACGACTTTATCTCTATTGGTTTTGGCAACTTGCTCAATGTGAAACCGGGAGCAGACTTACTCGTTTTTTTCATCGATTCATCTACAATACCATGAGCTTGCTCTACACACATATCGCAAATATGACCAGTTACCCCAGCTATCAAAAGATTTACGTCGCTATCGGCTCTTCCACAAAAACTACAATAATTTTTATTAGGATTTTTCTTTGCCATTTTTTTAATTAACTCTTGCTTTCTTTATTAGTGTCTATTATTTCTTAACCAGTACGTCATCTACCATGCCATACTCCTTGGCCTCAGATGCTGTCATCCAAAAGTCTCTATCAGAATCGCGCGCCACCTCTTCAATTGGTTTGCCCGAATGCTTAGAAATGATAGCAAACAACTCTTGCTTTACCTTTGCTATTTCGCGTGCTGTAATCTCAATATCGGAGGCCTGCCCTTGCACACCACCCAGTGGTTGATGTATCATCACACGCGAGTGGGTAAGTGCAAAACGCTTTTTTTCTGCTCCCGCTACCAACAGCACAGCAGCCATTGATGCAGCAATACCTGTACAAATTGTGGTTACATCGCTAGAAATAAATTGCATTGTATCATAAACACCATAGCCGGCATATACCGAGCCCCCAGGTGAGTTTATATAAATTGAAATATCTTTGCCCGTGTCGGCCGAATCTAAATAAAGTAGTTGAGCTTGAATCACATTGGCTGTATAATCGTCTATTTGTGTACCAAGAAAGATGATACGGTCCATCATTAATCGCGAAAACACATCCATTTGTGCAACATTCAATTGACGCTCTTCTATAATAGTAGGCGAAATAAAGCTACTTGTAATAGCTGGAGAAATGGATTTACTCGTAATTTTGGCATAGCTATCCAAAGCCAAACCATTCATCCCTAAATGTTTTACTGCGTAATTTCTGAAATCTTTTTCCATGATTGTATTCTTAAAAACCACCCATAAGAATGGTATTGTTGTTTTAATATATTATAAATACTTACTAGAGATTATGCAAAAAAAATTGCCATGCACAATCTATGTTGTATCAACAAAAAAGCAGAAAGCTTCTACTCGTTCGATTGTACAAGAAACAAAGTTAAGAATAAAATTTAAAAATTCTACGATTCAACTTTGTATTTGTTTCTCAACTGCAAAAGCTTTCTGCGCTATATCAAGATAAGAGGGTGATAACTCTATTCGTTTAACTGAACTTCTTCTTGTTGCTCGTCTTCTCCTCCCTTTTTGTTTTCTTCCACTACTGCATTTTCTTCTTCTTCTGCTGCTGCTGCTACATCATCCTCTGCAGCTACAACCTCTTCTTCCTCTTGCGGCTCTTGCATCTCTTGGCTTTCGGCAGCAGTAATTTTGGAGAATTCTTCAGATGTAATTTGTTTTTCTTCGAGGGTGACATGTTCTTTCATCCAAGCAGCAATTTTGTTTTCGACTACCCTTGCAAACAGACCCTTTACGGTTTCTTCATTTTCGAGCATTCTTTTCACATAATCTTGCAGCATTTCTACAGGCAAATTACTCATACCGTATTGTGCAAACTGCGACTGAGCAACCTGTGTGGCTAGTTGTTGCACATCCGACGCTTCGGTTTTGATATCGTTATCGGTAATAATTTTATCTTTGGCTAATTGATACTTTATATCTTCAAGAATATTTGGAAAATCTTGTTCTACCAATTCGTCGGTTGCGTTTTCGTTGGTCAACTTCAACCATTTTTTTAAGAACTCTTCTGGAAACTCAGCATCTTTCAGTTTTTCTTGAATAGTTTTTCTAACCTCTTTCATAAAGAAATAGTCGGCATCTGGAGTGTACTGGTTGCTTAACGACTCTTTTATGTTGGCTTTGAACGACTCCTCATCTGTAACAACACCCTCGCCCAACACCTTGTCGAACAATTCTTGGTTTAGTTCTGCTTCTTTGAAACGTGTAATCTCAGCTATAGTAAATTTGAAGTCAGATTTCACCTTTGCTACTTCTTCTTTAGGTATGCCCAAGAATGAAGCAATTTCGGCCTCATTGTCATAAGCTACCGAAGGATTTATAATCACTTCGTCGCCAGCATTTGCACCAATGAAACGATTTTTTGTTTCCTCATCTTTTTTGATATACGAGGGCATCAAGATAGCACTTTCTACAACAATACCACCTTCTTTAGGGTGGCCGTTTTCTAGTTCTACTGCTTTTCCTTTTATAAGATCGGTCTCTAAGGCCGACTCTTCTATTTTATCGTATGTACCAAAGTTTTGTTTGTAGCTATCCATTTGCTTTTCAAGCAAATCGTCTTCAAGTGTTACTTTATATATTGGCAGCGTATCGTTTTTATCAAATGCAAGGTTTAGTTCTGGAGATAAACCCACTTCAAACTCGAAAGTAAACTGCTCGTCTTTTTCTAAATCGAGCTCTGTATCGGGGTTTTCAATGGGTAATGGCTCTCCCAATATAGGCAATTTATTTTCTTGGATGTAGCTATTCAAACTAGAGCTTATCAATTTATTTACCTCTTCGGCCAATACAGATGTACCATAAAGTTTTTTGATTACCCCCATTGGAACTTTACCAGGGCGGAAACCAGGTATATTAGCTTTGCGTCGAAGTTGGTTCAACGATTTATCTACGCTTCCTTGAAAATCGGCTCTCTCCATTTCAATGGAAATAATGCCGTTTACACTATCAGTTTTATTGAGCGATATATTCATCCCAATTATTTATTTATTATGTTAGTTATTA
>CAYVLC010000029.1:0-11275 GCA_964452155.1 uncultured Dysgonomonadaceae bacterium | reverse complement strand
TTATTATGTTAGTTATTAAATTCTATTTTTATCTTGCAGAAACTTTGACGTTTGAAAATCAAACCATTTGTAACAGTTTCATCTATTTATTTTAGAAGTGCAAAATTAATTTTATTATTCCAATATCCAAAAAAAATAGTCATCTATCTTTTATTCCTTTCAATTTACGATACAATCTTAATTAGTTGTTACACAAAAGACTTTTTTTTAAGACATATAGATCCATGCTCCCTAACAAAAAGAAGTGGGAAGGAGGTGAGAATTAAAAGCGATGAACTAAAATTGAAAAGCAATCAATAGTTCTCAATACGAGGCATCTTGAAATAATTTAACAACTTCGCCACGCCCCTTCGAGGGCAGACAATTGGGCTAAAATTGGTTCTTTTTTTTGCACCCTTGCATCTTTGCGAGAAACCTTACTATCGAAAAGGTCGCAGACCACGGGTAGCGATGGAGTATTTTTGGTTAGCCCTCCTCCCCTCCAGATGAGATTTGCTTTTAAATCTCATTGAAATAGGCAGATTAAAAATCTGAGCAAACCAAAAGGTTCTGCAATATTGCCCCCTCTCGACAGACTAAGGCACCGACATTCATTTGGCCATTCTGGCCTATAAAAAAAAGAACACTTAAAGCTAACACCCAACAATTTGCAGTTCTTTCTATCCTAGACATTGTCTAATGCCTCTATTACCTTTCCATAAACAACCCACCCCACATCATTCATTACACCCAATTTTCAAAGCAATATGACGCAAACTCAAATCAGTTCCAACAGAAAACATAGCTGCTCCCAAAAAAAAGCTTCAAACCATCTGTTATTGTTAAATTACTACTGTTTACCTACTCTATTAGTACAATAGTAGTGCAAGACTAACATAAAATTATTATTTTTGAAGAACTAAAGATTTTAAAATTCAAAACAAAAGAAATATATCACACTTTTTAGATTATGCACAATGAAATATAAATGGATCTTATACACACTTACTGCCCTATTAGTTGCTTCGTGCAGTAGCTACAAACAAGCCGAAAGGCAGGAGCAAGAATATACCATAGCAAATATGTCGGGGCAAATTGTTGAGATGAACCAAGAGCAGGGCACTCACCCAGAAATGCAAGCTTTGGTAGATAAATACAAAGGTACACTTGACAAGGAGATGAATGAGGTGCTTGGAACATCTTCAGAGTTTATGCAAAAAGGACGCCCCGAAAGTTTGCTTACCAACTTAACGTCGGATGTGATGAAACTCTATGGCGACAAACATTTTGATAATGGTGCCGATGTTGCCATAATGAATGTAAACGGACACAGAGCCACTTTGCCCAAAGGAGACTTTACGCTTGGCAACTTGTTTGAGATATACTCTTTTGACAATACTGTTTCGCTACTGCAGGTAAAAGGCGAAGACCTTACTAAAATATTTGATGCTTATGCGCGTATTGGTGGTGCAGGCATATCTTCTAACGCTCGGCTAGTGGTGACGGACAGAAAATTAAAAAGTGCTACTTTAGATGGCAAGACAATAGACAAAGAGAAAATATATAATGTAGTGAGTATAGATTATCTTGCCGATGGCAACGACAACATGGGTGCTTTTAAAAATGCAGTATCGATGCGCGATACAGGTATCACCCTGCGTGATATAATGATAGATTATGTGCGCGAACAAACAAATGAAGGAAAAATAATTTCATCGCAATTAGATGGAAGAATAACAATAGAATAAATAAACCAACAGTATGAAACGATATATATACACCATAATAGTGTTACTAAGCATAACAATTGGCTTACAGGCTCAAAATCTGATTTTGCTACACACCAACGACACACACAGTAGGATAGAGCCTGTGCCCGAAACCGACAAGTATAACCCCAACTTAGGTGGTGTAGTAAGAAGAGCTGCTTATGTAGAAAAAGTGCGCAGCCAAAACGATCATGTGTTGCTCTTTGATGCAGGCGATTTTCTGCAAGGAACACCTTATTTCAATATGTTTAAAGGGGAAGTAGAAGTAGAGGCCATGAACATGCTCAACTATGATGCTGTAACACTGGGCAATCATGAGTTTGACTATGGTATGGAGGTGCTAGTAAACCTCGTAAAAAAAGCGAAGTTTCCAATAGTATGCACCAATTACGATTTCTCTGATACCGAAATTGCAGCTATCATAAAGCCCTACCATATCATCTATAAAAATGGTATTAAGATAGGCGTGGTGGGAGCCAATATCAATCCAGAGGGACTTATTGCATCTACTCACTACGAAGGAATGAAGTTTCTTCCGCCTACAGAAACCATCAACAAAACAGCCACAATGCTTCGCGCCGACTTCAACTGCGACATGGTAGTGTGCCTATCGCACATGGGTATCAAAGACGAGCTGCAGCTTGCCGAAAACACAAGAAACGTAGATATCATCATTGGTGGACACAGCCACACATTTATGTCGAAACCCTCTGTTCGCAATAACTTAGATGGACAGGAAGTTTTGGTCTTTCAGACCAATGGCCGAGGAGTTTACGTAGGCCGTATCGATGTAGAACTCGAAAAACTGAACAAGAACTAAAACTCTCTCATTTGAAATACACGCTCCGACTACTCCTGAAATGAAAAAAATAAACTTGTTGGTTGTATTTGTGCTGTTATCGCAACTAGTAGCAGCACATATTCAACCCACTATATATAGAGATGCCAATACCACCAAAATGAATGCTTGGGTTGACTCTGTCTATTCATCACTAACGATGGATGAGCGCATTGGTCAGCTATTCATGGTTATAGCCAACAACCGCAACACCGATGCAAACAAAAGACTCATCAACCGATACATAGACCAACAAAAAATTGGGGGCATTCTTTTCTCAAAAGGCACAATAGCCACACAAGCCACTCTGACCAACTATGCACAAAAAAATAGCAAGACACCTCTGTTTATAGGACTAGATGGTGAGTGGGGCTTGAATATGCGACTGACCGATGCGCCACAATTTCCACGCAACATGGTGTTGGGAGCCATCAAAAGCGACTCGCTACTCTACCTCTACGGGAAGGAAGTGGCACGCCAGTGCAAAGAGTTGGGCATTCATGTCAACTTTGCCCCCGTACTCGATGTAAATAGCAATCCCAACAACCCCGTTATTGGCGACCGTGCTTTTGGTGAGTGCCCCAAGAATGTGGCCAATAAAGGAGTAGCTTATGCGCGTGGCTTAGAAGATGGAGGAGTAATGGCTGTAGCAAAACATTTTCCTGGACATGGCGACACAGCAGAAGACTCCCACAAAACACTACCCACCATTAAGCACAAAAAAGAGCGACTAGACGAGGTAGAGCTATACCCATTTATGGCCTACATCAGTGCGGGCCTATCTGGGATGATGGTGGGCCATTTAAATGTGCCCTCGCTCTTCACCAAAGGATTGCCATCGACCCTCACCCCCACTGTAGGCAAAGAGTTGTTGAAAGAGGAGATGGGTTTTGGTGGCCTCACCTTTACAGATGGGATGGCCATGCGTGGTGTCACCAACCAATCGTCTATGAGTGTGAAAGCAATTTTGGCGGGCAACGATATTGTGTTGGGAGTTCCCAACATCAGCCGCGAGTTTCAATCGGTGAAAGAAGCTGTCAAAAACAATATCATTTCGGCGGAGATGCTAGAAAGAAAAGTCCGCAAAATACTTGCCTATAAATTCATAACAGGAGCACACAGTTTCAAACCAATTGTAGCAAACAAAGCTGCCCAAAACATCAACAGCAACTATGCAAAATGGCTCGTCAGCAAATTGTACAATTCGTCTATCACCCTAATGAAGAATAACAATGAAATAGTGCCCCTGAGAAATCTAGACCAACACAAAATAGCATCGGTTGCCATTGGCGCCTCCACAATAACCCCTTTCCAAACATGGTTGAAGAAATATGCCAACGTAGCCACGTTTCAGATAGAACAATCTGACCAAGTGGCAGGAATAAAAGAAAAGCTAGAAGAGTACGACGTAGTTATCTATTCTGTCCACTCTAAATATACCGCCGATATGACTGCCCTGCAAGAGCAGTTGAAAGGGAAGCAATCGGTGATGGTGTTTTTTACATCGCCCTATCTGTTAAGCTCGTTTTCCCAATCATTGGCCAATAGCCAATCGGTAGTACTTGCACATACCAACAAAGTGCAAGCCCAAATAAGTGCGGCTCAAGCTCTCTTTGGAGGAATAGGCATAGATGGCATTATGCCCGTAACAATTGGAGAATACAAAGTAAACACAGGGCTAACTACACAGAAAACACGATTGGCCTATCAACTACCCGAAGAGGTAGGCATAGACACTGAGCGATTCGATATAATTGAGAAAATTGCCCTCGAAGGCATCAAACAAAAAGCCTATCCAGGCTGTCAAATACTGGTAGCCAAAGACGGAGTAGTTATCTACGACAAATCGTTTGGAAGTTTTGAATACGGGCCGAGTAGCAAAGTAACCGACCAAACTGTTTACGACCTAGCCTCAATAACAAAAGCAACTGCTACCCTGCCGGCAATAATGAAACTCTACGACACCAAACAACTACGCCTGCAAGACCCACTCAGTAAATTTATTCCCGAAACCACTAACAGCAACAAAGCCAACATCACCATTCGCAAAGCATTGCTTCACGAATCGGGTATCGTGCCCTACATTCCATACTACACTTTTGCAATAGACAAAGAGAGCTATTCGGGCACACTGCTATCCAGAAGAAGATCTAGCGTACACAACGTCAGTTTTGCAGGTATGTGGGGACACACCAACTATAAATTCAAAAACAACCTTATTTCTCAAGTCAACACCCCTACTTTTAGTTTTCCCGTATCCAACAAGATGTTTGCCAGCCAAGAGATGCAGAAAACACTCCTCACAGAGATTGTGAATACAAACCTCAGAAGGAGCAACCGTTATGCCTACAGTTGCCTCAACTTTATGCTGCTCAAAGAGGTGGTAGAAAATATATCGAAACAAGACCTCAACGAATATACCCAAGCCAACTTTTTCAGAAAGCTGGGCGCCACTACAACTACATTCTTACCACTCTCATATATGAGTATCGACAATATTGCACCAACCGAAAATGATCAGTTTTTCCGCAAACAATTGCTAGTAGGACATGTGCACGACGAAGGAGCAGCCCTGTTTGGGGGTATTTCGGGCAATGCTGGACTATTTTCTTCGGCAAACGATTTGGCAAAACTCTATCAAATGTACCTCAACGGTGGCAGCTATGGTCGCGAGCAATTGATAAGCACCGAAACAATGCGCCTATTCACCACCACCAAAAGCAGTGTGAGCCGCCGCGGTTTGGGTTTCGACAAACCCGATCTGCGCAACAACAATGCTAGTCCCACTAGTCCTCAAACCCCAGTATCTGTTTACGGACACACTGGCTATACCGGCACAAGCTTTTGGGTAGATCCCGACAACGAATTGATATACATATTCCTATCAAATAGAGTACACCCCAACCGATCGCCCAACCGACTGCACACACTGAACACCCGCAAACGCATACAAGACGAAATATACAATGCGCTTAAATAAATATAGACAGATACACAAAGAGACTTCACTATAAATACTACAAACAGATGCAACAGATTATAAAAAGCAATAAGATAACAGACAGTCTAGCGGCAGTTCTCAACAATACAACTTATGACAAACTATTTGTGCTGACAGACGAAAACACCGAGCACCAATGCTATCCTCTCATTTCGTCAATCCCCGCAATAGAGAATGCCAAACGAGTAATTGTTCCGGCCAATGATTCTAATAAGAGCCTCGAAAACTTGGCACACGTTTGGAAGTTCCTGACCTCCAATGGCGCCACACGCCACTCACTGCTCATCAATTTGGGTGGAGGCATGATTACAGACTTGGGTGGTTTTGCGGCTGCCACTTTCAAGCGCGGCATTGCTTATATAAATATACCCACTACACTACTAGGAGCAGTAGATGCATCGGTGGGAGGCAAAACAGGTATCAACTTTGGTGGATACAAAAATGAAATCGGAGCGTTCTACCCCGCACTACATATTATTATCTCTGCAGAGTTTCTAAACACACTCACCAAAAAAGATATTCTCTCGGGCTATGCCGAAATGATAAAGCATGGTTTGCTTGATTCTGAAACCTTTTGGAACAAAATAATCAACTTCGACTTAGAAACGATAGATTATAGTTGGTTGAACGAATTGGTCTTAGAGTCGGTCTTTATCAAACAAGATATTGTTGAGAAAGACCCTTACGAAAAGAACATCCGCAAAGCACTGAACCTAGGGCACACTATTGGTCATGCTTTCGAAAGTTTTGCGCTAGACAACGATGCACCCGTTGCACATGGCTATGCCGTTGCATGGGGATTGGTAGCAGAGTTGTACTTGTCGTACAAACTGTGCAATTTCCCAAAAGAGACGCTAGATATAGCTACCAAATACATCAATCATCACTACGGAGCATTTTCCTATAGTCCAAAAGATTACGACACACTTTACCAATTGATGATTCACGACAAAAAGAACGTTGGCGATACGATCAATTTCACACTATTGGCAAATATTGGTGATATAAAAATAAACCAGACGGCTGACAGAACTTTGATTGAAGAGGCATTGGATTACTTAAGACAAATTGAAGAGTAAAAAGAGAAAACGTTTTACTAGCTAATAAGCACTAAGTTTACTACATCTCCAAGAAAAAATAAAGAGAACCTTATTAATAACTAAAAATAAAATTAGAATGAAAACAAAGACAATCTTATTCGGCACGCTTTCTTTTTTTGTTGCCACCCTATCGATGGGGCAAGACGTGCCAAAGATAATGGGAATGAAACCCGAAATGACAGAGGTATGGGAACCAGAAGTAGAAGTGGTGACACCAGGCGAGAAATATGGCGATGTACCGTCTGATGCAATCGTATTATTTAATGATGGTTTTATGAACGAGTGGACAAACGACAAAGGCGATTTGCCCCAGTGGACTATTGAAGATGGTGTGGTGACTGTGGGACCGTCGCAGATAAAAACAAAACGCAAATTCGGCTCTGTGCAATTGCATATCGAATGGCGTACTCCATCCGTTGTAAAAGGCTCAAGTCAAGGGCGTGGCAATAGCGGAGTTTTCTTTTCTGATGGCCGCTACGAAGTGCAAGTTTTAGACAGCTACAACAACAGAACTTACCGAAACGGACAAGCAGGAAGTGTGTATAAACAATATGCACCGCTTGTAAATGCAAGCAAGAAACCAGGCGAATGGCAAACGTACGACATTATATTTATGCAACCTCATTTCAATGAAGATGGCACCTACTTAGTTCCGCCAAGAATAACTGTGCTACACAATGGTGTGCTGGTACAACATTGTGTAGAGCTACGCGGACCAACAGTTTACACTGGTATGCCCGAATATCAAATTGAGAAACATGGCCCAGGATCAATATTGCTACAAAACCATGGCGATGCAGTTAGTTATAGAAACATTTGGGTGAGAGAGTTGAAGAATTGATAGGGTAGTAAGAACATGGAGTATTTCATTAGGGACAGGTCGTAACCTGTCCTTTTTTTTTTTTACACAAACAATGTTTATCCGCACCAAAACATCCTCAATAGCCGTGGACAATTGCTGCCCAGCAATTGCAAATTGACCGAAAATGGGGGGGTATATCAAAGGGTGTTTTTATTGTTACCACTATTCAAGTATTTAATTTTATAGCCCAATGCAGCAACTGTTATACTCATAATAGGGCTAATAAGATTGAAAAAAGCGAAAGGCAGATAATCAAACACATCCACAGTCAACACTTTGCTCTGGTAGGCACCACAGGTGTTCCATGGAATAAGCACAGAGGTAACTGTACCACCATCTTCCAAACTTCTGCTCAAGTTCTCAGGAGCCAGACCTTTCTCTTCATACGCTTCTGAAAACATTTTGCCAGGAATCACAATTGCCAAGTATTGGTCTGATGCCAATATATTGATTCCTAAAGCAGAAACAATAGTTGCACCCACCAGACTTGCAGTGCCACGCACCATAGAAAGCAGCGCTCTACTTATTACCCGCAAAGCACCTATAGCTTGCATACTTCCACCAAAAATCATAGCGCAAATTATCAGCTCAATCGTACTTAGCATCCCCGTCATTCCTGTTGAAGAGAATAGTGCCCTATTATCCAATATTGGGTTGCCAGTGAGAATATTTATGTCGTTACTTATACCTTGCATCCCTACGTGGTACATATCTTTTATTGTGAGCGAGGTAGCACTAGCTCCATTTAGTTTATTGGATAACGCTAAAATTAAATCTTGTTGAAAAATTGCGGCAAAGATAGCACCGAAGATTACGCCTGCCAACAAAGCAACTAAAGGAGGTGTTTTCTTTATTATAAGCACCAATACAAGGGCAGGCACCATAAATAGCCACGGAGTAATTGTAAATCTATTGGTTATAGCTGTAAGTATATCTTCAGGATTTACAGTTCCGTGTGTTTTGGTAGTGAGCCCTATAATCAGAAAAATTATCAATGTTATAATTATTGATGGCACAGTAGTAATCGTCATATATTTAATATGAGTGATTAGGTCTGTTCCGGCCATTGCTGGGGCTAAATTGGTTGTATCTGACATAGGCGACATTTTATCTCCAAAATAACCCCCAGAAATTATTGCCCCAGCAGTCATTGCGGTGTTTATGCCTAGCGAGTTGCCAATACCAATTAAAGCTATACCAATAGTAGCACTAGTAGTCCATGAACTACCCGTTGCAGTAGAAACCAAAGCAGCAATAATAACTGCAGAAACCAAAAACAGCGAAGGATCTAGTATTTGCAAACCGTAATATATCATTGCGGGCACAATACCACTCAGCAACCAAGTACCGGCCAATGCACCCACTAGAAGTAATATAAGAATAGCAGGAACAGTATCTTTTATGTTTTGAGACACCTTTTCCATCACATCCGAAAAAGGGATTTTATGAATGTTAGCAATAATTATTGCCACTGCAGCACCCAGAATGAGTCCAAACTGATTGGCCCCGCTTGAAGCCTCGTCTCCAAAAACACGATAATTTATCGCCAAGAAGAAAATTAAAATAAAAATAGGAATAAGCGCTTCAAAAAGGGTTATCTGTTTTTTAGACATAAAGAATAGCTTTTACTGCAAAATTGGGGTTCTATTAAATAGTTAAGAAAATTCTTGGAACTTTTGTTGCAAATAACTTATGGCACCACTTATCACAAAGCACTAATTGTGATATCTGAAAAACACCCTGTAGCATTATGTCCGGAAACAACCTGGGTGATACCACTTCTCACATCCAGTGCACTCTGATGTGTATGGCCGGCCAATATGGTCAATAGATTTGCAGCGCGAAACACTTGGTTGTAAAATTCGAATGTGGTTTTTGTATGTCCCCCTTTTCTCCATTTTTCTCGTCCTTCAAGTGTGTAGTATTCATCTGTTTTTTCGCCCCAATCGGGATGTGCACAACCATACCAAATATCTCTTCCTGGCATATAAAGGGGAATATGCAACAAAAGAACTATTGGGACACCAGAGCTTGTCTGTTTTTTAAAAAACTGCAATTGGTTGGGCAGTATTTCATAAGTAGAGTTATCTATGCAAACAAATCTCACCCCATTTACATCGTACGATGCAAACAGAGGATTGTTTCCCTGATACATCGGTTTCAAATGTTTTTCGGTCCATGTATCGCGAAGCTGGTCGGCACTTCCTTCCATTCCTTCGTAATGCCAGTCATGATTGCCAGCCACAAAAGCAAACGGAATTGCAGTTTCATGTAGTTTATCCATTACCCAATCAACCGCAGCTTGTGAGGGAAAGCTAAGTATATCGCCTGTCAGTGCCAAAAAATCGGCTTTCGCTTCTTTCGCCTGGCCAAGAGTCCATTCAAAACTCTCTTTTGAAGTAAAGTCTTCGCCAGTTCTAAAATGAACATTGCTTTTATACGCGCCTGCCATTCGCTGGCTATATTCCTGGTATTTCAATCCTCGCTCATCATCAATAGAAAGGTGCGTATCGGTGATATGAAATATACGGGTTGGTTTTACTTTTGCTTTGGTGTATATCGAAATTTCATTTCCGTTCGTAGAGAAAGTTCCTCTCAGACCCTTCTCTTTTTTGTGTGCTACAACTGGAGTGCTAGCACCCAATAACAATCCTGATACCGCTAACCCGGCAGAAGATAGAAAGTTGCGACGGTTCATCTTGTCCATTTTTTTATATTAAAGACCCAAATAATTAATTCTATTGTTTTTAAACACAACAACAATGGACAAACTTAAATAAAAAAGTTTGATTTTGTAGGTATCTCGGTGAAAATTGAGGGGGGGGGTGATAATAACTACCTCTGTAATTGTATGGCCAATGCACTACCAAGCAAAAAGGCTGAAAACTAAATCCAAAAGATTCCAAATCAAATCTGAATGTTTTCAGAGAGATGCTGAGAGATGCTGAGAAATTACTAAAAAAGAGCACTTTTATAGGCAAAGTTCTTCAAATGCTTACTTGCTTTTTGTAAAACTTCTTATAACCTCTCTATCGCTTCAGTCCAATTGCCTAAATTTCTTTTAAACCTCACTGCAGAGAGATAGGCATTGATGAAACTTTTTTGAATGGACAAAACAGAACAGTTTTCGTGCTTAAATATTTTTTGCATGCCAAAAACGGACATATACGACTGGAGAAACAAAAGCACCTTGAAGAGTCGGAGGTCATAGAATGAAGAAATAGTGCAGCCAAAGCAATAGAACAAGTTACCACGGGTTTCTATCGCCGCTACTCATATTAGGCAATCGTTTTTGCACATCGTACCTCTAGGTTGTCAAAAAAACAATACATAACAGAGACCATACTGCTACCCCTAAGCAATGACTTTGTTTTTGCTTTGCTGTATCTCGTGGCTCATTATTTTGATCTTTGATTGCTATTATTGTATCAATATTTATCGTAAAAACACATTATTCTAGGGCTGCGTAGGCCTACGAAAGCAGAAACAAACCTTGTTTCGCAAATTGTAGGCCTACGAAAGCTAAATTAAATAGTTTTTCTCATATTGTAGGCCTACGACGGTCAAGTCAATACTTGTTTCGACCGTCGTAGGGGTACGCAAGGTCACAATAAGTTGGTTTTTATCGTTGTCCATCTGTGCCCACTCATAGTTTTTTACTGTTAATCAGGGTATTAACGTGAGTTCGGGATAAAAAAAGGTTGTGATATAGACGTGTTATTTCTA
>CAYVLC010000028.1:0-23469 GCA_964452155.1 uncultured Dysgonomonadaceae bacterium | reverse complement strand
GGTCTCTGAACACTTGCATGTATTCAGAGACCTTATTTCTGTTGGTGGTGCCACCTGGAATCGAACCAGGGACACAAGGATTTTCAGTCCTTTGCTCTACCGACTGAGCTATGGCACCAGCACCTTGTTTTAATTTCGATTGCAAAGATAGCTTGTTTTTTTTGATTACAAAATAAATCTGGCAGAAAAAGCAAACAATCTCAAAATTTATTCTTTAATAGGGTTCCATCCCTGAGCTTGAAGCGTCATTTCCTGACCATCGCGTGTTACAAGCTTGCATTCTGAGGTAGCATCACTAATATGCCCTACAATGTGTATGCCGGGAACAATCTTTACCTGCTCGTACAACGAAACTGGAACTGTGAAAAGCATTTCGTAATCTTCGCCCCCATTTAGAGCCACTGTAGTGACATTCAGATTGAATGTCTCGGCCATCATGGCAGTCTGATAGTCTATTGGCAAGCGCTCTTCAAACAGACGACACCCAACGTTGCTTTGCGTGCAAATATGCAATAGATCAGAAGAGAGACCGTCGGAAATATCAATCATAGATGTAGGCTGAATGCCAAGTTTGTTTAGCTCTTTCATAACATCCTTTCTGGCTTCGGGTTTTAATTGTCGCTCCAATAGATATTCTTTTCCAGCAAAATCTGGAGTAAAATCTTTTTGCCCTTCAAATACTGTTTTTTCTCTCTCCAACAATTGTAAGCCCATATAGGCAGCTCCTAAATCGCCGGAGACACAAATCAAATCGGCCTCTTTTGCTCCATTGCGATATATAATAGCATTGTCAGCAGCCACCCCAATGCAGGTGATACTAATAGTAAATCCAGTTAAAGAAGAAGTGGTGTCGCCCCCAACAATATCTACATTGTAAGTGCTGCATGCCAGTTTTATTCCATCGTAAAACTCCTCTAAATCTTCAACCGAAAAACGTTTTGACACTCCCAGCGAGACAGTTATCTGCTGTGGCTTTCCATTCATGGCATAGATATCAGAAAAATTGACAACTGCAGCTTTGTATCCTAAATGCTTGAGCGGAAAATAGGTTAAATCGAAATGAATACCTTCCAATAACAAGTCGGTAGCAACTAATGTACGCTCATTGCCATTATCTATTACTGCAGCATCGTCTCCCACCCCTTTCACTGATGTGGGTTGTGTAAGTTGTATATCTTTTGTAAGCCTATCAATAAGTCCGAATTCGCCCAATGTAGCTATCTCTGTTCTCATATTGTTTTATTCGTTTTGTTTCTTTGCAGATGAAATAAGTCTCTTTTGCAACATAAGCAAAAAAGAAAAACGAGTAAAGAGGGTTTTTATGATTCACAATGCCCGCTTTACTCGCTATAATATAGCTTCTAGCGAATTATATTTTCTGAATAATTTCGCGCATAATCTGAGCCATCTTTGGCTGTGCTACTTTTGCAGCTATTTGCACTTCCTCGTGCGATACTTCCACAATTTTGCCTATTACGCCTAAATCTGTAATTATTGAAAATGCCAGCACTTTCATTTTTGCATGATTGGCCACAATTACTTCTGGCACGGTTGACATACCTACAGCATCTCCCCCAATAATGCGAAGATAGTTATACTCGGCTGGAGTTTCAAAGGTTGGTCCTGTGAGGCCAATATAAACACCGTGTTGGAGTTTTATGTTGTTTTTTTCGGCAACTTCCATAGCAAGCAAGCGTAAATCTTTGTTGTAAGCCTCGCTCATATCTGGGAAACGTGTTCCCAACTCATTGAAGTTTTTACCATGCAGTGGATGTTCAGGAAATAGATTGATATGGTCTTCTATCAGCATTATATCGCCGACATTGAAACTGGAGTTCATTCCTCCTGCAGCATTTGATACAAAAAGATACTCAATACCCAATGCTTGAAAAACACGAATAGGAAAAGTAACTTCTTTCATGGTGTAGCCTTCATAGTAATGGAAGCGTCCTTGCATAGCAAGCACTTTTTTCCCACCAAGAGTACCAATGATAAGTTTTCCACTGTGCCCTTCCACTGTTGAAACAGGAAAGTTTGGAATTTCTGGATAAGGTATTTCATATTTATCCTCAATTTCGTGAACAAGTTCACCTAATCCTGTTCCCAGAATAATAGCTGTATTGGGTATCTCACCAATTTTACCTTTCAGATAATCTGCTGTTTTTTTGATAGTTTCTAACATGATTAATTATTTTTTTATTAAATGATTCATTTTCAGTATTTTCTAAGAAAGAGACATTGATTGGCAAGTAAAATAGTTTTTCTTTCAAATCAATGCTTATGTAAGGCAATGCTTGCAATCTGACGGCGTCTTTCTCTGTAGTGATAATAATTTTGTCGCCTTGGATGCTTGCAAATCGTTTCTCTATCGTTTTTATATCTGCTTTGTTATAAAAATGATGATCGGGGAAGAATAATGTGTGCAAATTGTAAGTTTTCCTTGTCAATTTCTCCTCCAATGGTTTAGTTGAAGCTATACCTGTAACAAGCAGTACTTGTTTTTTTCTGATATCGTCCAATCCACAACTATCTAGATTGTGATCAGTGAAAACAGGTTTCAATCTATTGTATTGAAATCTAGTGAAATATAATGACTGAAAAGGGAACAGATTTAATCCATTTGAAAAGATGCGAAAATCTATAGGCAGCATTTCTTTTCCACATTTTGTGACCACAACAATAGATGCTCTATCTTTTCTATGTATAGGCTCCCTTAATCTTCCAGCAGGTAAGAGTTTGTCTTCGAAAATAGGCCTATTCCTATCTACCAGTAAAACTGATAATGATGGTTTCACATAGCGGTGCTGATACCCATCGTCAAGCAACACAACATCGGGTTGCAAGTGAGACTGTTGCGCCAAAAGGTAGTCTATTGCATTGCGCCTATCAGCATCCACTACAATGGTTACTGAGGGATATTTCAGTTTCATTTGCAGCGGTTCGTCTCCCACCCTTTTCACATCAGAATTTACCTGTACTACTTGCAAACTATTGCTTTTTCTTTTGTATCCTCTACTCACTACAGCCACTTTGTAGGTATCGTGTAGCAAGTTTATAATATATTCAATGTGAGGCGTTTTTCCTGTTCCGCCCACCGTTAAATTGCCCACACAGATAATTGGAATAGGATATTCCTTTTGTTTTAAGACTCCATTATCAAACAAAGTATTGCGTAGCTCTACACCAATGCCATAAATCCAAGACAAAGGGGCCAGAGCTGGTCGTATTTTGGGTTGTGGGTTAAGCATATAAATCTAACGCACTCTTATTTTATTATGAATGGCTAGTTGTTTTAATAATTAGTTTACATTAAAATTGTAAGGCAAACGAGCTTGAACATAATCTTGATTCTTTATATCCTTTACAAGAGAAAGAATTTGATAATGGTCGCCCAGGTACTCTTTTATAATTTCGGCAGCAATATCTTTTTGCTTCTTATCAAGCAGTTCTTCAATAAAGCTACGCATTTTAGGAAACTCATATACGAGGTAGTCATCAATATCAGCTAGGTCTGCTGCAATATCAATAGCTTTTTTCAAATCTCCCAATTCATCAACCAAACCAATTTCTTTTGCTTGACGTCCAGTCCAAACACGTCCCTCTGCATACAGGGCAAGCGTATCCTTTGGTATGTTTCTGCCATCGGCACAACGAGTAAGAAACAAATCGTAGCCACGCTCTACATAAGATTGTAAAATCTCTTTTTCGTTATCTCTCATTGGTCTCGCAAAATTACCAAAATCGGCATATTCATGCGTTTTCACTACATCTATATCCAGACCGATCTTGTCTGCTGTTTTTTTCATATTAGGGAACATTCCAAATATTCCAATTGAGCCGGTTATAGTTGTGGGTTGAGCCACAATTACATCTGCATTACATGCAATGTAGTATCCACCCGAAGCAGCCACGTCACTCATAGACACTACTACAGGCTTCTCAGCTTTCAAGTCAGTTATAGCTTTCCATATTTGCTCAGAAGCATAGGCACTACCACCTGGAGAGTTCACACGCAATACAACGGCTTTAATATCTTTATTTTTGCGTAATTTCTCTATTTCGTCTACCAAAAACTTATCTTGTATATTGCTAGAACCACTACCAGAGGTTATCTCTCCAACAGCGTATAGCAGGCCAATATGATTTTTGGATGTCTTAATTTTGGTAGGTTTCACCGATTTCATTTCAGTTACATTAGCAGACGGAATCTTAGCATCGTCTTCAATATCTAACAATGAGCGGATATAGGCCTTCATGTCAGATTCATACAATAAAGTATCAACCAAGTTTGATTGCAGCAAAAAATCAGTATCTTGCATCATTGGCATACTGTTTACAGTAGCATTAAATTGATCGAACGCTATATTGCGCGATGTTGCAATATCGTTGCCTATTGTGTTCCATAAATTGCCTAAATAAGAAGATACTTGCTCGCGGTTGGCATCGCTCATTCCCGTCAAAATAAAAGGCTCGACAGCCGATTTGTATGTGCCCACTTTAAAGACTTGTACTTCGATACCCAGTTTGTCAAGCGCATCTTTATAAAACATTGGCATGGAAGCCAGTCCATGCAGGTCTAACATACCTTGAGGATTTACAACCACCTTGTCGGCTATCGATGCTATGTAGTATCCTCCTTGTGTGTAAGCATCGGAGTAGGCTACAATAAACTTTCCAGATTCTTTAAACTTTATTAGTTCGTCTCTTATTTCTGCAAGCGTAGCTGTTGAACCTGTAAATATGCGAGAATCAATGTATATGCCACGAATCGCATCATTTTCTTTTGCTTTTCTAATGCCATTTGTGATATCATTGAGCCCCATTGGTGTAGGAACGCTTGATCCTAACAATGATGTAAACGGATCGTCTTCGGCTATTCGTTCGTTAATAGCACCCGATAATTTTAAATGAAACACAGAGTTGTTGCTCAATTTGAATGCGCTTTTGCCCATATCTCCAACCATTGAGCCCATAAAACCGAAGAAGAGAATAATAGACACGATAGAAAAAAGAATATTAGCAATTAAAAAGCCTAAGGCTGACGCTAATACAATTTTAAAAAAATCTTTCATACTTACTGAAATTTAAGTGGTTATATTGAGTAAACAAAATTAAGAAAAAATATTGCACTGCACAATTATAACAAAGCTATTTTCACGTTCACGCTGCATTTTGTTATATACATTTAATTAAACACCCTCATCTCACTAAAACAGTCGATAAATTGAACAATAAAATAGATAGGTGTTTTTAAATAATGTACTTTTGAAAAAAATAAATAGAACGCCACGCAACGTTTTCAGCTTTTTATCATCTATGTATTGAACGCGGTTAAAGAATGGAGAATCAGAAACTGATAGCAGCATGTAAAAAACAAGACACAAATGCACAACGAGAGCTTTATGAAACTTATGCTCCACGTATGATGGGTTTGTGTATGACGTATTGCAAAAACAGCGATGCTGCGCAAGATATGTTGCACGACGGTTTCTTGAAAGTTTTTATGAATATCAAAAAATATTCGGGCCGCGGCTCTTTCGAAGGATGGATGAGACGAGTATTTGTGAATACTATTTTAGAACAATTCCGAAAAGAAAAAAAGGAACATGAGATAATTTCGGAAATAGAGGAATCGCATGAAGAAGTGTTGGACGAAAACTTAGAGCGCTTATTCGATGATAGCATCACCGAAGAAACTCTACTAAGTATGATTCAACAATTACCTCCGGGATATAGAACTGTGTTTAGTCTGTATGTTTTTGAAGACATGTCGCACAAACAAATAGCAGATCAATTAGGAATTAAAGAAAATGCATCGCGCTCGCAATACTCAAGAGCAAAATCTTTTTTAAAAAATAAAGTAAACGAGTACATAGCTAATAACAATGGATAGCTTTAAAAATAACGACCCTTTTAAACAGCTTGTAAAAAGCAAATTGGCCGATTACAAACAAGAAGTGCCACACTCTGGTTGGGAAAAACTAGAGAGTTCGCTCTTTGCTGCGCAAAAAACAAAGGTGGTGCACACAAAATGGCTCGTATCATCTTTTGCAGCTGTTGCTGCTGCATTAATTGGTGTGTTCTTTGTTTTTCAAAACATGAACAAAGAGCTGCCTATACATACAGCAGAATATAAGACTGCACCTCTAGCAGCACCAACAAACAAGGACGAAAAAACCCTTATAACAAAACAGAATGCTAATAAAGTTGAAAAATCGACTCCAGCACTGTTCGTAGACAATGCCTCATCGCTACAACAAAAGCCAGCGGCTGCTCCCAGCGCAACCAGTAGAGACAATGATGCACCAATGGGGGTTTCTGCAGATACTCCTACAACTCAGAACAAGGAAGATATAGCTACAACTACATCAATAAACGAGCAATTGAGAGGAAAAGACAAATCATCTGATATAGACGAAGAGACTAAACAGCAAATGATTGAAGACTTTATAAACGAAGGAAAACGCTATTTTGATGAAGTTGATGGTACTAAAACAACGAAAAGAAAAAACAAACACGCTATATCACTAACAGGTAGAAGTGGCCTTTTGTCTTCTCAACAAGCAAATACGCTACCAACAACCTTACGTTCATCGGTGAGCGATACTTACGGTGATTTCACCTTGAGTAAAATGCAAGCCTACAACGAAGAAAAAGAAATAAAACCCGAATCGGAAATAAATCATAACCAACCAATTTCATTTGGGCTTCTCACATCTTTCGATATAACGAGCAAATTGCAAATAGAAACCGGACTGATATACACTTATCTGTCGTCTGAAACCAAAAACACATCAGACGATTTCAACAACACCGAGAAAGTACAGTTTCATTATTTGGGAATTCCACTGAATCTAAACTACACGATACTATCTGTAAACAAACTAAACTTATTTGTAACTGCTGGTGCAATGATAGAAAAAGATATATATGGTAAAATAAAATATAGCGACAATAAAATTATTCCCTCTCTAATAAATAGTGAATATGCAAATGAAACTTCATCAAAGATTAGTCAAAAGAATCCTCAACTCTCTTTAACTGGTGGAGTGGGCATTACATATCCTATATACAACAAAACCAACCTATTTGGAAAAGTAGGTGGACGATATTATATCAAAGCCAACAACGAATTCAAAACCTACTATTCTGAGGAGAAGTTTGGATTGGATATACAACTAGGTATAAAATTTAATTTCTAACAAATAAAACTTAACAACAATGAAATCAATGACAAAAAAATTCAGTTTATTATTAATATTGAGCGCTGCGCTCTTCCTGAGCTCGTGTCTCGATTCGGGCAGTCAGTCTTATATTGGCACCGATGAATATTCTTTTATAACACGAGACGAAACCACTGGCTTGGTTTATGCAAAAACACCCGCTGCATACTTCATTACTTCACCAAAAATTAGCCAATTGACACCAGGTACAATTGCGCTTCTTACATACCAAGTAACTGAAGAAACTGAGACAATAGCAATCAGTGAAAACGGAATCGTTCACAAAGTAATTTTAGGTGCAGAGCCCAAAGAGTTAACTCAGAAATCATTAGAACTGGCTACTCCTCCCGTTACAGACACAATATACTTTGAGAGTATAATAGAACCACCAGTTTGGGTTACCAACTCTAGCCTCTATTTTGGTGATCGCTGGCCATTGACCTATCAGTACAAAGCAAAAAAAGGAGAGAATATGAGGGTAAGTTTCTACAAAGTATCAGACGAGAAACTTCCCGAAAACTTGAATGCAGACGTGCTTATAGATATAAGAATTGAAAAACTTGGTGTGCCAGAAGATGGTGCTAAAGAAGAACTGAAAAATGATCTAATCGTTGCCAACATGTCTTTGATAAGAGGCATGTCAACAGGTGGAGACAGTCAAGAAACTAAACAATTGGGTGTTAAATTCAGATTCTTTAGAGCTGATAAGCCAAACGAACTTCATATTTCCGACAGACCAATTACAATAACAGTACAGAAGTAAATTGCAGAAATAATTTATTTAAGGTGTGGCTTTTTTTTAAGAGCCACACCTTTTTTTTATGATGTAACAAGAAATAGCTACCTTTGCAATTCAAAAAAACAGGAAAAACAATGTTCAAAGAGATCATACTTAAAATAATTCGCATAATTACTGTACCAGATGTTTCTTGGCGTAAACTCTCGGCTAATAAAAATCATGAATCTTTTCTAAGTCGCTATCTTTATCCAATCTTTGGTACCATCGCATTCACCTCATTCATTGGGGGGCTCTTGTTTATTCCTGATGGCAATTTGCAAACAGCTTTAAAAAACGCCATCATTAGCCTAGTCACTGTGTATGGAGCCTATTGTATTAGCTCGTATGTATTGAATGAATTCTTACCCCGACTGGGTATTTCGAAAGATGAACCTAATGTGCAACAGTTTGTTGGATATGCATCGGCATTGATATATGCTTTGTTTATAATTCTTCCATTCTTGTCAGACTTTTTTATCCTTTGGATATTTGCACTTTACACTGCTTATATTGTTTATACAGGTTATGGATTGTACATTATCGGCAAAGAGGAGTCACGAATGAGTTTTACCGGAGTGGCAACAGCCTTAATAATACTGACTCCAGCCTTAATAAACAGCATTCTCTCCTTTCTAATTAATTAAAAAACAAACTATGAAGCAAGCTCAAATAAATATTAGAAATAAACGAGCAACTTTCGATTACGAACTGATAGAAACATTCACTGCAGGAATTGTCTTGACGGGTACCGAAATAAAATCTATTCGTCTTGGCAAAGCTAGCTTGGTAGATACATTTTGTGTATTCGAAAAGGATGGTTTGTGGGTAAAGAATATGCACATAACAGAGTATTTTTACGGCTCATACAACAATCATGTTGCACGACGAGATAGAAAACTATTGCTGAATAGAAATGAATTGAAAAAGATTTCTCGATTAACAAAGCAGTCTGGTTTCACTATCGTCCCTACCCGCTTGTTTATAAACAACAAAGGCCTTGCTAAAATTACTATTGCAATAGCAAAAGGAAAGAAGGAATATGACAAAAGGCAATCTTTGAAAGAAAAAGAAGACAAGCGCGATATGGACAGAATGTTTAAAAAATAAACACCTATTATCAATGAACCAGTTCAAAAAGATAATAGCCCCCTCACTCAAAAAATCAGCAAAGACATCAATATGGCTCCTCAAGCTAATATTGCCCATATCTTTTGCCTTTAGATTATTAGATTACACAGGACTATTGGTTTATGTGGCAGATTTTCTCAATCCTGCTTTCACACATTTGGGTTTGCCAGGTAGTACTGCAATAGTATTTATATCTAGCATATTTTTACCCCTCTATGCACCACTAGCGCTCATTACCTCTATGACACTTACATTGCGTGAACTCACCATTCTTGCATTGATGTGCCAAATAGCACACAACCTACCCGTAGAGAGTGCCATTCAAGCAAAAACAGGCACATCTTTTGGAGCCATGTTTAGCGTGCGCATCGTCATGAGCATCATCATTGGCTTTGTGCTCAACCTTATACTCCCTCTTGAAATGGGAATGCCCAGTTTTATGCAAACTTCTATAGAGAGTATGAATTCGCTGTCGGATGTTTTTATGGCTTGGGGCATAACCTCTCTACGGATTACAGTTCTTATAATTACAGTTGTAACAATACTAATGATAGCCTACAGATTGCTCGAAGAGTACAATCTTATCAATAGATTGTCTAAATCAATTGCACAATTTCTAAAAATATTTGGACTGCCCAAAAACACAGCTTTTCTCTGGCTCATCGGTAACATTGTTGGTCTGGCTTATGGTGGCGCACTCATGATTGACCAAATGAACGATGGAAAAGTGAGCAAAGCCGAAGGAAGTTTACTGAACTACCATTTGGCAATATCTCATTCAATAATAGAAGACAATCTTCTCTTTGTAGCTTTAGGCGTATCCTTATGGTGGATTCTTGTTACAAGACTAATAGCTGCATGGATTGTTGTGTGGACAAGAAGACTGTTTTTAAATTTAAAAGGAAGATTTTCTAGGCAAGTTGTTGCTAGTAACATCTAAAGTATTACAAATATGACATCGCAAATTAAAGATATTCTAACGTCTCGCATACTCGTGCTAGATGGTGCAATGGGCACTATGATTCAACGCTACAACCTGACAGAAGAGCAATACAGAGGGGAGAAATTCAAGAATACAGAGAAGTTGCAAAAAGGAAACAATGACTTACTCACACTAAGTCAACCAAAGATAATAGAGCAAATTCATCGTGAGTACCTTCGGGCAGGTGCAGATATCATTGAGACCAATACGTTTAACTCTACCTCTATATCGATGGAGGATTACGGAATGCAAGAGCACGTGAGAGAAATGAATTTTGAGGCCGCAAAGATTGCACGTAGAGCAGCCAATGAATTTACCCAGAACAACCCAGGCAAGCCTCGCTTTGTAGCAGGCTCAATAGGCCCTACCAGCAAAACTACCTCTATGAGCCCCAGGGTAGAAGAGCCCATGTATCGAGATGTTACTTTCGATGATTTGAGAGCAAGCTACGAAGAGCAAATTGAAGCACTCATAGATGGAGGCATTGACGTGATTCTGTTTGAAACAGTTTTTGACACGCTCAATGCTAAAGCAGGACTCTTTGCTGCGCAAAACATATTCAAAAAGATAGGAAAAGAAGTTCCCATCATGCTTTCTGTTACACTTTCGGATAAAGCTGGTCGCACATTGTCTGGACAAACCATAGAGGGATTCTTAACTTCCATTGGTCACATACCCTTATTATCTGTAGGGCTCAATTGTTCATTTGGTGCATCGGAGATGAAGCCTCACTTGAAACAATTGAAAAGAATATCGCCCCTATTTGTAAGCGCCTATCCCAATGCTGGCCTTCCCAATCAATTGGGAGACTACGACGAAACACCCGAAAAGATGTCGAGCCAAATTAAAGAGTTTATCGACGAGGGGTTGGTAAACATTGTTGGTGGGTGCTGTGGCACAACACCAGAGCATATTGCCAAATTTGTACACTTGGTGGATGGAATATCACCTCCCACTGCATCAGACACCAGCCCTCACTTACATTTGTCGGGGCTAGAAGACTTTGTTTTTTCTCCAGAGAAAATCTTTGTTAATATAGGTGAGCGATGCAATGTAGCAGGCTCTCGCAAGTTTCTCAGATTAATAAATGAAGGAAGCTACGAAGAGGCTTTGGCCATTGCCCAACAACAAGTTGAAGATGGTGCGCAGATATTGGACATAAACATGGACGATGGCCTGCTCGACGGTGCCAAAGAGATGACCAACTTTCTCAACTTCTTGGCCTCCGACCCGGATGTGTCGCGTGTTCCATTGATGATAGACTCATCGAAATGGGAAACAATAGAAGCAGGCCTGAAATGCGTGCAAGGTAAATGCATTGTCAACTCTATCTCTCTAAAAAACGGAGAGAAAGAATTTCTGCACCATGCCCAATTAATTAAAAACTATGGTGCAGCAGTTATTGTAATGGCGTTTGACGAAAGAGGGCAAGCCGATAACTATGAGCGACGCAAAGAAATTTGTGGCAGAGCCTACAATCTACTCATTGAATCTGGTTTTGATAAACGCGATATCATATTTGACCCAAACGTACTGGCCATAGCCACTGGCATAGTAGAACACCAAAACTATGCAAAAGATTTCATAAAAAGCATCTCTTGGATAAAAGAACACTGCGATGGTGCAAAGGTAAGTGGAGGAGTAAGCAACCTATCGTTCTCATTTAGAGGCAACAATTATATACGCGAAGTGATGCACTCGGTGTTTCTCTATCATGCCATAAAGGCAGGACTAGATATGGCCATTGTAAACCCCTCTCAATCTATCATCTTCGAAGAGATACCAGAGGATGTAAAAACATTGGTTGAAGATGTTATCTTTAACCGAAACGAAGAAGCTACCGAAAGATTAATGGAGTTTGCCCAGAAAACGAACAACTCTGCAGCAACTTCCCATCAAGCACAGCTGGCAGAGTGGCGAAACTACTCTCTGGAAGAACGGCTGAGCTATTCATTGGTGAAAGGTGTAAGCGATTATTTAGACGAGGATATAGAAGAAGCTTTAACCAAATATCCACAAGCTGTAGATATAATAGACAAGCCACTGATGAACGGGATGAACAAAGTGGGCGAGCTATTTGGTGCTGGCAAGATGTTTCTTCCGCAAGTAGTGAAGGCAGCACGCACAATGAAGAAAGCAGTTGCTATTTTGCAACCAATCATTGAAACAGAGAAAGCCATATCGGGAGAGAGCCAAAAAGTGGGCAAGATACTCCTTGCCACAGTGAAAGGCGATGTGCACGATATTGGCAAGAACATTTTATCTATCATTCTGCAATGCAACAATTATGATATAATAGACCTTGGTGTAATGGTGTCTGCCGAATCTATTATGGCTGCTATACATGAACACCAACCAGATGTGGTGGGTCTGAGTGGACTTATTACCCCCTCGCTAGAAGAGATGAGTATTGTAGCAACAGAAATGCAAAAGGCAGGCTTTAGTATGCCCCTAATGATTGGCGGAGCAACCACATCAAAGCTGCACACAGCAATAAAGATTGAACCTAACTATCCAAGCGGGGCTGTAATGTACGTAAAAGATGCTTCGCAAAGCCCTTTTACAATGGCCAATCTGATGAATGAAGGAGCTAAAACAGAGTATATAAGAAAGACAAAAGAAGAATATGAAAATTTACGTAAATCAACAATGGAAAAGAAAACAGAACTAACACCGCTTACTACTGCTCGCAACAAATCGTATAAAATAGATTGGAACAACTTTGAAGCTTTTAAGCCTAACTTCATTGGAAGAAAAGTTTTAGATCCCATAAAAATAGAAGATATTGTACCCTACATCAATTGGAAATTCTTTTTTCCTGCATGGAACCTCTCTGCAAAGTTTGCATCTGTCATCAATATAAGCATGTGTGGCCATTGCAAAGCCCAATGGTTTGCCGCGTTTAATGAAGCAGATAGAGAGAAAGCAATGGAAGCCTCTAAGCTATATGACGATGCGCAACTGTTGTTGCAAAAGATAATAAGCCTAGAAGCCGAGTACATTAAGGCGGTATTTGTAATTGGCGAAGCACACAGTGAGAATGATACTGTTTATATTGATAGCGTTCCTTTTGCTATGCTGCGCCAGCAAAAGAAAAGTAGTAACGACGAATACCTAAGCCTGAGTGATTTTGTTGCACCAAAACTGGCCAACAAAAAGGATTATTTAGGCGCATTTGCAGTAACTGCTGGAGCAGGAGCCGACTATCTGCTAAACAAGTACAAAGACGCAGGCGACGATTACAGCGCTTTGGTTTTGCAATCGGTACTAGACAGACTGGCAGAAGCCGCCACAGAGTGGTTACACGAACAGATAAGAAAAAAGTATTGGGGCTATGCTAGCAACGAAGTCTTAACCATACCTGGTATGTTTGCTGTGAAGTATTCAGGTATCAGACCAGCCGTTGGTTATCCATCGATACCCGATCAATCCATCAATTTTGATTTGCACAACACGTTGTTGCAATCGGATGAGATAGGCATATCGCTTACCGAAAATGGATTGATGAGTCCAAACTCATCAGTGTCAGGATTAATATTTGCTCACCCCGATGCTAAATATTTTGCAGTAGGCCCAATAACTGAGGAGCAAGCCACAGAATATATGCAACGCAGAGAAATGGAGACACAATTGGCTAAAAAGTTTTTGGCAAATAATATTTAATAATACAATCAATCAGAAATTGATATGAGAAGTTTTGGAAGTGACAACAATTCGGGTGTACATCCGCGCATCATGGAAGCTATTGTAGAGAGCAACACCAACCATGCTATTGGATATGGAGATGACAACTGGACCCGCAAAGCTGAACAGGCAATGCAGGCATTGCTAGAAAATGAATCTGTAAAGCCCTACTTTGTGTTTAACGGAACAGGGGCCAATGTGATAGCCCTACAGGCTTGTGTATCATCTTTCCACAGTATTATATGCGCCTCAACAGCCCATATTGCAGTGGACGAATGTGGAGCTCCCACCAAATTTACTGGTTGTGCACTCAAGGAAATCCCTACACCAGATGGGAAACTCACACCAGAGCTGGTTGCAACTCAACTGAGTGGTTTTGGCGAACCGCATCACTCACAGCCAAAAGTAATAGCTATATCGCAAACAACAGAGTTGGGAACTCTCTACACACCCAAAGAAATAAAAGCATTGGCTGCCTTAGCACATCAAAACGACATGTATCTATTTATGGATGGCACTCGGTTGTCTAATGCCTGCGATACAGCCAATTGTTCGCTCAAAGAAATGACTACAGATTGTGGTGTGGACATATTTACATTGGGCGGAACAAAAAATGGACTCATGATAGGCGAAGCATTAGTTGCTTTGCGTCCCGAACTAGAACAGAATTTACAATATTATCGCAAGCAAACATGCCAACTCTATTCAAAAATGCGCTATCTTACAGCCCAGTTCGCTCCTTACTTAAACGAAAATATATGGCTAGAGAACGCGCAAAAGTCGAATACAGCTACACAACTATTGGCTAGTGAGATGAAGAAAATAAAGAGCGTAGAGATTACTCAAAAAGTAGAGTCGAACGCTATCTTTTTCATTTTGCCCAAAGATATTTCTGATAAGCTTCGCAAGCACTATTTCTTTTACGATTGGGACACTTCGAGAAACGAGATGAGACTTGTTTGCTCGTGGGACACTACAGAGAAAGACATTACAGATTTCATCAATTATATTAAAACACTAACAAACTAATAATAAAAAAACATGTTTGATTTTTTAGACACCGCCCCCCATCTTCTCCCTTTCATTATATTTTTCGGAAGAATAATTGATGTTACGCTTGGAACGTTGCGCATAATTTTTGTTTCGAAAGGAGAAAAACTAAAAGCTCCCATAATTGGTTTTTTCGAGGTTTTTATATGGGTAGTCATTATTTCTCAAATTTTATCGCGTGCCAATGATATGGTAGCCTACCTCTCTTATGCTGGAGGCTATGCTGCTGGCAATTATGTGGGCATTCTTATTGAAAAACGAATTGCCTTTGGTATCATTCTATGCCGCGTTTATACAAACAAACCAGGGCTAAAACTAGTGAACCTATTGAGCCTAAAAGGATTTGGTGCAACCATGGTGCACGGAACAGGATCGGTGAAAGAGGTGGATATTATTGAAACTGTATTCGACAGAAAGAAACTAAAACATGTTTCTGGTATTATTTTAGACTTCGATAAAGATGCTTTCTATGTGATAGAAGATGTGCGAACCAGATCGAGAGGTATTTTCCCTAAGTCTAACAATTTATTGAGGCGCTGGCGCCCTGGCAAGTAACTCGAAAAAAAGTTAAGCAGCATTCAGAAGTTTTTTGAGCCAAAAATAGATCGGTGCTAGTTTCATTTTTTGCAATTGATTTTCTCAACAATCGGTCCTCTATTCACTCACATTGCAACACAAGTAAAAGAGCACTGCAAATGCAGTTATATCTTACCTGAACAAGTGAACTAGAAATTTAAATACAGAGACACCTAACTTGGATAGGTCAAAGAGTGTTACAAACGCAATTACAATTAGACTGCATGGTTGAGACAGCACTGCAGTGGCAAGCCAACTTCACCTACTTTACAATTTGAGTAAAAGTTCTAATGTAGTCCCTAAAATCTTTTGCAAACAGAGTAAATGAACACCAACAAATATCTAAAATATTTGCTTTAAAAGAGATTGAATGACAAGAATGACTTGATTGCTTTGCCATTGAAGTAAACAGATGGCAAGAACCCCGAAGCATGTTTTTTTAATGAAATAATAAGAGAGCAAAGAGAGCGAAATGAATAAATAGGTTTACAAATCGGGCCAATCTTGGAGATTATACTGATTCTCTACAATACGCTCAATACTATCTGCTAAATTATGAAAGAAATCAATCCCTGTCAACTCTTCCAACTCCTCAACTGATACTGCATAATCTTGCAGACTGTAGGGCTGAGGGTGCGCTCTATGCTCAAACCAAAAAGCAATAGATTTGTAACTAGCACCTTTCTGGGCTAGCAGTGCCATGAAATAGTATTTAGGAACAACAATTTTGTTGTCACCAATTGTACCCATCACTTGATGGGGAGCAATAGTTCCACCTTTTGCCACATAAAGCGTGTCTCTTATGGCACTCAAAGCGCCCCAAGCTTGCACTTTATTTTCGAGGCTAGCCCAAACTCCACCATTGAAGCTATGTATTTGCGGACTCATATTGGAGTAGTAAAATGTTTGCTCGTTAGCAGGTAGTGAGTACAGCCTATCGGCTGAGGCAACCAAATGCCCCCTATCATATCCTGAACCACGAAAATCGTAAGCATTATCGGTATATTCCAAAAGATAAGGGTCGGTGGACCAAGCATTGGTTCGCTTAGTATTTCGTTCCGATGTTTTATCATAAAATGTAAAGGCTACCCACCGTGTGTGATGCGACGCATAGTTATATTCCAAGCTATAGTTCAAGGTGTTGTTGCCCACATTATCCGCTGCATAGTGCACCACAAAAGCAGCTTTGTCTTCAACAAAATCTTTCGATAATCTTGGAATCTCTATTCTGCCAGCCTCGCCTGTTGGACTGAAGTGTTCTTCTTGATTAATGGGGTCTTTAGCTACAGGTTCACCAACAATAGCTTTCTCATCAAACGCTCTCTGTATAAACTCGATAATCTCTTTTTCCGTATCAAAAAAAACAGAGAACTTACCCACCCTTTCACTGCTTTGGTTGGCAGACACTTTCAAGGTAACGGTTTGGGAGCCTTTTCCTGCAGCAGAAGAGAGAGAATACCAATCTTCGGCAATGGGCTTATCTATCCTCCAGACACCGCTTGTAGATATTTTGAGATACAACTCTCCTCCAAGATGATCAATCTTCTCATTGGCTACTAGCTCTACTTCATATTTTTTAGAGGAGACTACAGAACGGCTTTTGCAAGTGTAAAGAAGCACAATGAGTAAGACGAAAACAGACAAAACAATTGAAAATCTTTTCATTACAGATAATACTTTTTGATAAGCAAACGAAGATAAGAATTAATCGCCTATCTTCCTACTCCACTGTTTTCAAAAATAGCAGTTTCTCAATTCATTGTGTGACTCCCCAAATAATCGATGGTATCTTCAGGACACATTATCCATTCGGTACCCAAGGTTGGAAACCCGTTCTCTGGATTCACTGTAACACCTCCACGTATAGATGCTTTTCTGACCAAAGTACTATTTAAAGTAGTCAAGGAAACATCAGAAATGGATGTTGTCCATGCTTTACCAGGGTCTTCACCAATACTTCCAAATATATCTACAAAGGCATCAGTCGATATTTTGACTAGTGTAATGGCATCATTGCCATTAAAATTAATTGCACTCGATTCGATAGTTAGACCATCATATATAGTAGATTTTGGATGTTGAAGTACTATAACAGCTCCATCTTTCAATATCCCTGAAAGTTCTTCTGTGTATTTAGCAATAGTTTGGCCATTCACATATATCTCTATTTTATAATCAGACAAATCTACCGCCCTGCCTGTGCCGTTGTATATTTCTAGGTATTTATTATAACTTGATCCTTCTATGTATTCAGAGAAAAACAAGTCTGTAGCTCTAGTATCATTTGCCTCCTGAGCTTCTTGAGTTACTTGTATAGTTCTAGAGATTACTCCATCGGAGATGGTTATAGAGCTTTTTCTTTCTGCACTTTCGTTCTTACTTACAGATGCAATTATGGCACCATCGTTCTTTCCATTTAAGGGGGTAATGGTCAACCATGATTGGTCTGACCTTGCCGTCCATTCAACATTGGCAGTAATATTGATGGTTGCATCACCACCTTTGTTTTCAAAAGTAATATCACTTTTTTCTATTTCGATAAAAGGAGGAACTACATCAAAACGCTCACCCACCATATCAGCTAAATCATCTACCGTTCTAACAAGCAATTGTGGTGAGTTGTGAACACTCACTACTGTAACAATTGCACCCATACCCCCTTTTACTACCTCATTAGCAAATGTAGCACCTCCTCTTGTATATACCTGAACTTCTTTATCAGCTGTATTGATAATATAAGGACTATCTGCATACTTAGCTCCAACCACTTTAAATTGTACATTTGCTATCGTCACAATTTCCGACTGATATTTGCCAGCAAGCACATCACCTATTGTAGCCACTTTGGGTTGTAAAGGAGTGCTCGGTTTTGTCTCAACTACCTCCACAGCTTGTGTAGTAAGGGTGTTGTCAACTCCAATTTGCAAGAGCCCATTTAGCACTTTGGCCTTGGTATCTTTTACACGCACTCTCACTTTTGCACCAATAGGCACATTAGTGAGTATGTTTTCTTTATCGGAAAAGATTGCTACTATACCTGCAGTTTTATCAGCCAAATAGACTACATTGTCTGGTACGTTTCCTTTGTATGCATTGAGTGTAACCTCTCCCTCTATGAAGTGCTCTTTTGTATATACCTTGCCGTCAGCATGAGCAGCTCTGAAATCAGCAATGCTTATTTTAGTTCCTACTACTGGTGGCTCGTCCTGCTTACATCGTGTTGATTCGTCGTGGCTCATCTCTCTTGCATCTGTGATATTACGCACAACAAGCTGCCAATCATCATTGCATAGTGAGGCTATTCCAATTAAATGGCCCTTGCCTGCAGGCAAAGTTTCGTCTTTGAAGTTGGCATTTTTTGTTGTCTTTACAATCATACTGGTATTGTTGCAATTTTCTATTGTGCGGGTAGTAGCAATTCCTTTATCCCAATAATTGAGGCCATCGTAGTCTTTAAACTGTACATCTTTAATTTTCACCAACGTAGCATCATGCATACCATGCAGTATTTCTTCAATTGTAAGTACTTTTGGAGAAACCACTACATTTTTTGTTTCCACTTCTACGTTTTTTGTCGAAAAATTAAGTTGCAGTATGCCACCATAATAAAGAAGAGTGGCTCCCTCCAGATTAACATTCAATGCATCACCCATATCAAGCGAATGAATTGATTGATTAACACGAAATGCTAAACCATAGCCCTCTTCGTCTTGAATAAAACCATCTCGTTGTGAAGCTCTGTTTGCACCCACTCTATCCGAAACGACTACTCCTTTTAGCATTAGTGGCTCAGCAATTGTCCATTCGGCCTGCCCTTTAGCTATATACTCAGCACGAATTTCTTTGATGGTAGTGTATTTCACTACTGCAGCCTCTTTAGCCTTCTGAGCTACTTGTATAGTTGTATAGATTACTCCATCGGAGATGGTTATAGAGCCTTTTCTTTCTGTACTTTCGTTCTTACTTATAGATGCAATTATGGCACCATCATTCTTTCCATTTAAGGGGGTAATGGTTAACCATGATTGGTCTGATCTTGCCGTCCATTCAACATTGGCAGTAATATTGATGGTTTCTTTTCCTCCCTCATTTTCAAAAATGATTTCATCTTTATCCGTTTTAATAAAAGATGGAACTGCATCAAAACGCACACCAGTCATACCTGCCAAATCATCCACCGATTTTATAACCAGTTGTGGTGAATTGTAGATACTTACAACGGCAACAATTGTGCCCATGCCCTTTTTAACAGCCTCACTTGCAAAAGTAGCATCTCGCCTTGTATAAACTTGCACCTCTTGCTTGTCTTTGTTAATAACGAATGGATTGTCGGCATATTTATTGTCTTCTTCTTTAAATTGTACATTTGCTATCGTCACAATTTCCGACTGATATTTGCCAGCAAGCACATCACCTATTGTAGCCACTTTGGGTTGTAAAGGAGTGCTCGGTTTTGTCTCAACTACCTCCACAGCTTGTGTAGTAAGGGTGTTGTCAACTCCAATTTGCAAGAGCCCATTTAGCACTTTGGCCTTGGTATCTTTTACACGCACTCTCACTTTTGCACCAATAGGCACATTAGTGAGTATGTTTTCTTTATCGGAAAAGATTGCTACTATACCTGCAGTTTTATCAGCCAAATAGACTACATTGTCTGGTACGTTTCCTTTGTATGCATTGAGTGTAACCTCTCCCTCTATGAAGTGCTCTTTTGTATATACCTTGCCGTCAGCATGAGCAGCTCTGAAATCAGCAATGCTTATTTTAGTTCCTACTACTGGTGGCTCGTCCTGCTTACATCGTGTTGATTCGTCGTGGCTCATCTCTCTTGCATCTGTGATATTACGCACAACAAGCTGCCAATCATCATTGCATAGTGAGGCTATTCCAATTAAATGGCCCTTGCCTGCAGGCAAAGTTTCGTCTTTGAAGTTGGCATTTTTTGTTGTCTTTACAATCATACTGGTATTGTTGCAATTTTCTATTGTGCGGGTAGTAGCAATTCCTTTATCCCAATAATTGAGGCCATCGTAGTCTTTAAACTGTACATCTTTAATTTTCACCAACGTAGCATCATGCATACCATGCAGTATTTCTTCAATTGTAAGTACTTTTGGAGAAACCACTACATTTTTTGTTTCCACTTCTACGTTTTTTGTCGAAAAATTAAGTTGCAGTATGCCACCATAATAAAGAAGAGTGGCTCCCTCCAGATTAACATTCAATGCATCACCCATATCAAGCGAATGAATTGATTGATTAACACGAAATGCTAAACCATAGCCCTCTTCGTCTTGAATAAAACCATCTCGTTGTGAAGCTCTGTTTGCACCCACTCTATCCGAAACGACTACTCCTTTTAGCATTAGTGGCTCAGCAATTGTCCATTCGGCCTGCCCTTTAGCTATATACTCAGCACGAATTTCTTTGATGGTAGCATATTCAATAGGAAGAGCTTCTTCACCTTCTTGGGCAATAGTGATTGTTTTCTCTATCTCGGAACCTGTAATTTTGAGTATAGTATTGCGTGGCTCACCATTATTTTTTTTCACATCAACTGTTATTGTTGTTGTTCCTACTTGTCCGCTCGTTGGGCTCACTTTAATCCACTCCACATCAGCACCTTTAGTAGCTTTCCACCCCCTATTGCTTTCCAATTGAATAGTTTTAGAACCTCCATCTTTGCTAAATGTGATTTCCCCTTTGTGCGATAATGATAGTTTTGATTTAGCAATATCTTGATCTACTTTCATGCAAGTAGTAAATGAAAGAAAAGATAGGGTAAAAGCAAAAACTATAATAAAAATGCTTTTCCAGATTTGTTTCTTATTGGTAATCATGAATACATCAGTTAGGTCAATAATAGATTGCAGTTAATTTGATTGAAGATCTGTCAATAACACTAAAGTACTACAATTTTTCAAACTATCATGCATCCAAAGGCAATAAAATGTTTTTTTATTAACATTAGAGCAAAAACAGGTAGTTATCTATTATAAAAAATGGGGGGCAGAAAACCATTAACATTCCTATCTCAATTGTAAGAGAAATAATAGATGACAATTCATTTTTTTCATATCTTTGAAAACACAAAGTTAAGAACAAAATTATTTGTAGCAGTATGTCAAAATTGGCTCTTAAAAAACACCTCCAAAGCATGTCGAAAGAGCATGTGATTGAGTTTGTGCTCGAAATATATCAAAACAACAAACAAACCAAAGAATTCATTGAATATCTGCTCAACCCCAATGAGGAAGAGAAACTTGAGAAATATAGGAATATTATAATTGAGGAATTTTATCCTAACAAAAACACTTGGAATCCAAAAATGAGATTCTCTGTATGTAAAAAAGCCATTGCAGAGTTTAAAGCATTAAAACCCGACCCTATACTTCTAGCCTACCTATTGATAACACTTCCCGAAACAGCATGCAAATTTACTCATGAATTTGGCGATATGTGGGAGCAATTTTATGACAGTGCGGCCAACAACTTCATCGTAGCGCTCAAGTATATGCAGAAAAATGGACTGTTGCAAACCTTTAAGCATCGGAGCATGAATTGCGTAAAATACTCTAAACATTGTGGGTGGGGATTTGAAGACAATATTACCGATTTGTATGATGAGTATTATGGTGATCAAAAATATTTATTATCCAGATAAACTTCGATAGATATGAGCGACCTTTTAGACCAAGTGCATTGCATTATAGAAAAAGTAAGAGGTGATGAAGAAAAACTTTATCAAATACTCGATTATTTAGAATCAGAAATAATTGACGGAGAGTGCAGCAATAATCCTATAGATGAACTAACCGAAAAATACAAACCAATTGTGTATGAAATAGCTCAACACATTGATATGGGTAAGTTGTGCTACTTGAACCCCAATACTCTTGAGATCGATTTTATTCCTCAAGAAATGTCTTACGATATCGAATCGTTTGATAGCCCAGAGGAAATTAAAAAAAAGCTGGACGATCTACATGGTTGGAAAACAGTGAAGTTTTGGATTGGGACAAAACAATTGATTTTGAACCACTTCCAACACACCTCTGTTTTGAAATAATGAATATATTTACCAATAGACTGAGCAATAAAGAAACTATAAAACCCAAACTCTTAAATATCTTGAGTAATTTTAAGCCATTTGCAAATTTCGGCCGTGCTATCGACAACAGTCATTTACGCGAAGACTGGTATGCTTTTAAACAGCAATGGATAGATGAAGAAGTTGCTAGGCAGCTACTAATAGTGCTAGATAATCTAAAAGAAAACAATGGTGAAGCTTAAAGAGCAATGCTATTGTGATGCTAATTAGGTATTTATTGCAAGAAGCATGAGATGAACGATTTTATGGAAAACAAAATGTGTAAAATAAATAGAAATACCCAACAAGAAATTTTAGACAACTTTTGATTGTGGTGCTTTTTGAAAAAACAAATATAACAAATAACAATAAACAGTATGACATTTCAATTTAAAATTCAGCTTCAAAACATTACCAATCCACCCGTTTGGCGTAGAGTTGAGGTACCTGCTGAAATTACATTCTCAAAGTTTCATAGCATAATTCAAGCAGCTATGGGATGGGATAACTACCATCTTTATTCTTTTTCTCCAACTGGATATGGTTCCATACCTTGGATAGAGGAAGAAGAGGATTATTATGATGAGGACGAAGATGAAGAGGTTGAATTTGACGAGGACGAGGGCGATGATGATCTTTTCCCTTTTGATGACTCTTCTGAAGATAAAAAACTAGCTACAAAACTGAAGCTTTCTGATATCTTTAAAACCAAAGGTCAAACATTTACCTACATTTATGACTTTGGAGATGATTGGAAACACAAAATAACGTTAGAGGAAATTGATAAAAAGAATACCTCGCTCTTCCCCAAATTAGTAGGAGGCAAAGGAGCTTGTCCACCAGAAGATTGTGGAGGGCCTGGGGGTTACGAACATCTAAAGGAAGTGTTAGCAGACAAAAAACACCCTGAATATCAAGAACTACTTAAGTGGTTTTTAGGTGGCGATGATGATCATGT
>CAYVLC010000027.1:15890-23531 GCA_964452155.1 uncultured Dysgonomonadaceae bacterium | reverse complement strand
AGTCGATGATAAGAAAAACTATCTATTGCTGTATGAGCAAACAATAACTGCACACAAAATTTAACAGTGTGGTTAAACATCTGTAACCAGCATAAACTTTATACTATTATGTACTGCACAGTAGTAACAAAAAACTATATTTGCACAATATTAATTGTTTTTTGTAACCTTTTGAAGCTGACAATAGTCCAACCCTAGAAAATATGATAAAACTGAGCAAAATAAACAAATCATACAGCACCGATGCTATATCGCTTCATGTATTGAAAGACATTGACCTAGAAATTGAAACTGGAGAATATGTTTCTATCATGGGGGCATCGGGGTCTGGAAAATCTACCCTACTCAATATTTTAGGAATATTGGACAGCTACGACACAGGCGATTACTATCTAAACGGTTCGCTCATAAAAAACCTGTCGGAAAAGAAAGCAGCACAATACCGCAACGAAATGATTGGATTTGTATTTCAATCATTCAACCTCATCAATTTTAAAAATGCGCTTGAGAATGTGGCTCTACCACTCTACTATAAAAAGGTGAGCCGCAAACGACGCAACATAATAGCCCTAGAGCATTTAGACCAAATGGGGCTAAAAGAGTGGGCCCACCATTTGCCCAACGAGCTTTCGGGCGGACAAAAACAACGTGTGGCCATTGCTCGCGCCATGATATCGAACCCCAAAATAATATTGGCCGACGAGCCTACAGGTGCCTTAGATAGCAAAACATCTAAAGAGGTAATAAAAGTGCTCTCTGATTTAAATAGCACAGGCATAACCACCATACTAGTAACACACGAGCAGGCTGTAGCCGATGCCACCCATCGAATTATAAATCTGAAAGATGGACGAGTAGAAAACCTAACTACAAACGGAACAATATAAGAAAAAACAATGAGAGACCAACTACACGAAATATTCTCTACACTCAATCAGAATAAACTGAGGACTACGCTTACAGGGCTATCTGTTTCGTGGGGCATCTTCATTCTTATTATACTATTGGGGGCTGGCAATGGACTCAAAAATGGGGTCATGGAAAATTTTCAGGAAAGAGCCGTCAATCGTGTAACACTATGGGCTGGCAACACCTCATTGCCATTTAGGGGTTTGAAATCTGGGCGCAATCTGCAATTTACAGATAAAGAGCTTGATGTAGTGAAAAACGAAATTGTAGAAAGCAGACTGATAACACCGCGTGCCGACAACAACCAAACCATTACGTATGGTAGCGAATATGGGTCGTACTCTGTGAGAGGCGTAATGCCTGACTATGCAAAAATAGAAAAACTGATATTAAGACCCGAGGATGGACGCTTTGTAAACAACCTCGACATTAGCAACGAGAACAAGATAATAGTCATAGACCAGAAAATAGAGGAGACACTCTTCAAAGGCAAATCGGGGCTGGGAAAGTATGTACAGGTGGGGCCTCTGATGTATAAGGTAGTTGGCATAAACACAAAAAAACAAGGATGGGGTGGTCCTAATGCTTACATACCATTTTCGACCTATCAGCTGATTTATAATCCTAACAAGAAATTCAACAACATCACATTTACTGTAGATGGATTGGAAACAAAGGCCAAGAACGAGGCCTTCAACGAGAGCCTTCGAAAAGATGTGGCACGTAGCATGAACTTTGATGCCGAAGATAAGCAAGCACTCTATGTAAATAATTCTCAAGAAGATTATATAGAGACACAAAAGATATTTGGGGGCATCACCATGTTTGTGGCCATCATTGGCATATTCACCCTCATTGCGGGCATTGTAGGGGTAAGCAATATAATGTTGGTATCGGTAAAAGAACGCACGCGCGAAATTGGTATCCGCAAAGCAATTGGCGCATCCCCCATGTCTATTTTGAAGACAATTGTGCTAGAATCAATTATCATTACAGCCATCTTTGGCTACATTGGTATGCTGGCAGGTATTGGGGTTACAGAGGTTGCCAATTTCTTGATGGAACAGTCGGCGGCGGCAGCAGCTCAAGTGGCCTCAGACGGGCCGCAAATGTCTATCTTTAAAAACCCCACTGTGAATTTAGGATATGTACTTATTTCTACCCTCATACTAATTGTGTCGGGTGTAGTAGCAGGCTATATGCCAGCCTATAAGGCGGTGAGGGTAAAACCTATTGAGGCAATGAGAAAAGACTAAGGGGGGGGGTAAAAAAAATAAAAGTTGTGAGTTGAGAATTATAAAAACTATTTCCAACTTTCAATTTTCACTTTTCAATTATAAAAAAAATGTTCGATTTAGATCGATGGTACGAAATATGGATTACGATTACGCACAACAAATCGCGTAGCTTCCTCACCGCCTTTGGCGTTTTCTGGGGTATGTTTATGCTGGTTGTAATGGTTGGTGCAGGCAATGGCTTGTCCACAGGAATAAACTCGCAGATGGAAGGATTTGCAAGCAATTCTGCTTTTTTCAATTCAAATAGAACTACAGTGCCTTACAAAGGGTTCCAAAAAGGGCGTTCTTGGAATATGCTCAATAGCGATATGCCTATTATTGAAGATAGAGTACCCGAATTGGAACACCTCTCGCCCATGCTCTTTAGTGGTGGTGCTGGTGACAATGTGGTGCGAAACGAAAAAGCTGGTTCGTTTATGGTAAAGGGTACTTATCCGGTGTATGACAAAATTGATAGAAGCATCATGGAGTATGGTCGCTACATAAACAATATAGATATAAGAGAAAACCGCAAAGTGTGCATATTGGGAACTAGAATATACGAAGTGCTTTTCAACCCCGGCGAAAACCCTCTGGGCCAACAGGTAAGAGTAAATGGTATCTACTTTACAGTAATTGGTGTGGCTCGCAAAACATCTCAAGCCAGCATTGGTGGCAATCCTGACGAGACAGTTATACTACCCTTCACATCTATGCAACAAGCTTTTAACCAAGGCAACATTATTCATTTCCTAGCAGCAACTGCCAAACCGGGGGTAAAGGTAAGGGTCATTCAAAACAAAATTGTAGAAACCCTCAAGGAGATTCATCAAATTTCTCCAGATGACAAAGATGCAGTGTTTAATATGAATATAGAGGAGCAGTTCAACATGTTTAACAACCTCGGTATTGGTATTGCATTGCTCATTTGGATTGTGGGGCTTGGCACCCTCTTTGCAGGTGCAGTGGGTGTGAGCAACATTATGCTTGTAACAGTGCGCGAGCGCACAAAAGAGATAGGAATAAGAAGGGCATTGGGGGCAACACCAACAAACATTATAGGCCAAATACTGAGCGAGAGTATTGTGCTTACAGTGCTGGCTGGTATTGGCGGCATAGTGGTGGGTGTGGGTGTGCTATCGGCTGCTGGTATAGTACTGAGCCAAGGCGATCAGTTTTTTAAAGACCCGCAAATAAGCTTCTATGTAGGTATGCTAGCACTAGCAGTATTGGTAATTATTGGCACATTTGCAGGCTTTATTCCTGCACAACGGGCCATGATGATAAAACCAATAGAAGCAATAAGTGAAGAGTAAGGTAGATGGAAATAGGAAATAGGGTAAAGAAACTGGAGACAAAATTAGATTTATGTTCGCTTTACAACTAAATAAACAACCAATAAATAAAAAAGCCTGACAATAGAGTGTTGGGATATAAAACAAAAAGATGAAAAAAATATTGAAAATTGCAGCATTGGTATTGCTAGGCCTACTGGTAATATGGACTTTTGTTTTCCTTTGGAAAAAGTCTAAACCGCTCGTAAAAAACTACCGCATAGAACAAGCACAAATTGCAACTATTGAAAAGAAAACTGTTGCTACGGGCAAGGTGCAGCCTCGCAACGAAATTCTTATCAAACCACAAATGTCGGGTATTATTGCCGAGCTTTACAAAGAAGCAGGCGATAAAGTGCAAGCAGGCGATGTGATTGCAAAAATTAAAGTTATCCCCGACATGGTTACGCTAAGTAGTTCTGAGTCGCGCTTAACGCGTGCAAAACTGGTGTACGAACAAAGCAAAACAAACTTTAGACGCGATAGTTTGCTCTTCAAAGAAGATGTAATATCGAGAGAAGAATACGAAAAGGTGCGACTACAATATCGTAACGACCGTGAAGAATTGAAATCGGCCGAGGACAACCTGAGTTTGGTACGCGATGGACTAACAGCAAGCACCGCATCATCGAGCAACACGCTCATTAGATCTACCATAACTGGAACCATTTTAGATGTACCCATAAAAGTGGGTAACTCTGTAATACAATCTAACAACTTCAACGATGGAACCACCATTGCAGCAGTTGCCGATATGAGCGATATGCTCTTTGTGGGGAAGATAGACGAGACTGAAGTAGGAAAGGTTTCTGTAGGCATGCCCATGCAAATTACCATTGGCGCTATGCAAGACGAGGCACTTACTGCAGAGTTGGAGTATGTTTCTCCAAAAGGGCTCGAAGAGAGTGGTGCTATATTGTTTGAGATGAAGGCCGCCATGACTATTCCGTCGGGTATATTTGTAAGAGCAGGATATAGTGCCAACGCCGAGATTATATTGGACAAACGAGAAGATGTACTGACCATACCCGAAAGCAGTGTTGAGTTTAGTGGCGATACAGCTTTTGTATATGTTGTAACCAAAAAAGAGCCTCAGGAGTTTCAACGCACCCCGGTCAAAATTGGCCTTTCTGATGGTATAAAAATTGAGGTAAAAGAAGGTTTGAAAGAGAACGACAATATTCGTGGCAACGAAATTATTGAAACTAAGTAAACACAAACAGAACTTATGAAGATAAGATATATCATACTCTTGCTCACCGCTAGTTGTAGCATGTTTGCCCTATCGGCACAGCAGCACTACACGCTGCAAGAATGTATAGAGATAGCACTCGAAAACAACAGAAACATAAAGCAGCAAGAACTAAACAAAGAGCAAAAAGAGATTGCCTATAGCCAGGCACGAACCGATTTACTGCCAAATCTGAATGCGTCGGCAGGTCAGAGTTTCGTTTTTGGCCGCTCTATTGGTTACGACAATGTGTACCAAAACACCAACTCGTCGCAAACAAATTTCAATATTGGTAGCAACATCACACTCTTTGATGGTTTGAGAATGAAATACAACATTGATGCTCGAAAAGCAGAGGTGTTTATTTCTGAAGCCGACCTCGAGAAAATACAAGATGACATTGTGATGAGTGTTTCTACAGCATTCCTACAAGTACTTATGAACAAAGAGTTGCTCCAAATATCGAACGAGCAAATAGAACTTACAAAAACAAACCTAGCCAGATTGAACGAGCTTGTAAATAGCGGCAAAATGGCTAGAGGAGAGCTCTATGAGTTGGAAGCACAACAAGCTAAAGAGGAGTTCAATCAGATACAAGCAGACAATAATCTGAAACTATCTCTGTTGGATTTGGCGCAAATAATGGAGCTCGAAAACTTCGAGAATTTCGATGTCGTTGTACCAGACGATATTGGGGTAGATGAGAACATTCTGCTTGCTCCCTCTATTATTTACGAGTCGGCACTCATAGCACGTCCCGAAATACGTGGTGCACAATACCAAGTAGAGAGTAGCAAGAAAAATATACTCATCGCTAAATCGGCCTACTATCCATCGTTGAGCTTTGGTGCCTCTATGGGTAGCGGCTATTACAATATGAATGGACGAGACAACGCCTCATTTGGTACACAACTGAAAAACAACCGAAGCACATCGCTTGGGTTCAGTCTAAATATTCCCATATTCAACAAGTTTCAGGTAAGAAACAGCGTGAAAAATGCGGAAATAGCCTTAGCGTATAGCCGCATAGAAATAGACAAAACAAAGATTGCACTGCGCAAGAAAATAGAACAAGCATACTACAATGCCATTGGAGCCGAAAGCCGATGGGAAGCTGCTCGGAAATCGGAAATTGCAAGCCGCGAGGCATATCGCTTTGCTGAACAAAAGTATGAAAACGGAAGAGGCACCTCTTACGAATTGTCGCAAGCTAAAAGTAACTTGGCCAATGTATTGTCGGATCAAGCACAAGCAAAATATGAGTACATGTTTAGGTTGAAAATATTAGAATTGTTAAAAAACTAATCTTTTGTAACCTTTATTTTCCAGTTGTTATCTAATAGTCAGATAACAAATATAAAAAATTATGATTATGATTATGAAGGACTTTAAGTTACTATTGTCAACATTGTTGCTCTTAGTATTTACAACATCGTGCACTCTGGCTCAAAAACGTACTATTACAAACAAAACCTACCCCATACAGTCTTTTACAATGGTAGCGTCTGATATTGTTGGAGATGTTATCTATACGCAATCAAACAGTGTGAGTGTGAGAGCCGAAGGCGACGAGGAGCTGGTGGACAACCTAAGAATAACTGAAAAAGATGGTGTTTTGAAACTCTTTATCTACGACCAGCAAAAAACCAAGAAAATGAACAAGAAGAAGCTTACCGTTTATTTAAGCTCTCCTGCTATTGAGGAAATTGATGCAGAAGGCGTTGGTAATTGGAGTATGAAAGGAGTGGTGACGGCAGACAATTTGAAAATTGAATTTGAAGGAGTTGGCAATTTCGAAGCATTGGAGCTGCAGAGCACAAACATACAAGCTAGTTACGAAGGTGTAGGTAATCTAACGCTTGGTGGATTTACAGATTTTCTGGAAATGAAATCGGAAGGTGTTGGAAGTATAAACACACAAAAGCTAAAAGCTAAGAAGGCTGTTGTAAAAGCAGAAGGTGTAGGTAGTGTGAAGTGCTATGCGTCTGAAAGTATTGACCTTAACAATAGCGGAGTTGGTAGCATCACTTATTATGGCAATCCATCTCAAAAAAACATAAACAACTCAGGAATAGGAAGAATAAGAGCAGGTAAGTAGAAAGAGATAAGAATTAAGAATTAAGAACGAAAACTCATAAACCCCTTTCATGCCTACACATAGTGAGGAGTCTGTTGAAAGAAACTAGAGACTAGGGACTTGAAACTTGGTGGAAAATGTCAGGACATCGTTTACAGCCTAATGGTACAATCGTATCACAACACCTTTTACAAAAACATTCAAACACCTTATAAATATAACAATCTTTGATTTTAAAAGTTATTGATGACAGCCAAGAGATTTTAAACAAATAACGATAAATAGGAGCAATCCTTAATAAAAAATGACAAACAGCACTCCGCTAGGAGTAGCACTGTCTGTAGTAAAGGTTTACTCACCCCCAACCATAAGCGCCGTAGGTGCGAACTGTAATTGAGTTATGAATTAAGAATTAAGCTCAATTCTTTTTCGTTAGCACAGATGTTTACTCTGTGCTATTTTTTTTTTGAGTATATCAACGAAATTATTATAAATAAATACAGCCCTCTCTGATGTTAAATCTATGATTTATTGTAACCTAATCCGCACACCTCTTGTCCAATACATGAAAAACAAATTTAAAACTTATCATTATGAAAAATTTAAAAGTGCTCTTATTAACATCGTTGTTCATGGTAATTGGCATAACAACTGCTTCAGCTAAAAACATTGAATATGTAAGCAAAACCTATCCAATTGAGTATTTTTCGTCTGTCTATGCAAACACCGTTGCCAATATTGTATTCACCCAGTCTGACAGCGCCGTAGGTGCGAACTGTAATTGAGTTATGAATTAAGAATTAAGCTCAATTC
>CAYVLC010000027.1:0-15790 GCA_964452155.1 uncultured Dysgonomonadaceae bacterium | reverse complement strand
AGCGCCGTAGGTGCGAACTGTAATTGAGTTATGAATTAAGAATTAAGCTCAATTCTTTTTCGTTAGCACAGATGTTTACTCTGTGCTATTTTTTTTTTGAGTATATCAACGAAATTATTATAAATAAATACAGCCCTCTCTGATGTTAAATCTATGATTTATTGTAACCTAATCCGCACACCTCTTGTCCAATACATGAAAAACAAATTTAAAACTTATCATTATGAAAAATTTAAAAGTGCTCTTATTAACATCGTTGTTCATGGTAATTGGCATAACAACTGCTTCAGCTAAAAACATTGAATATGTAAGCAAAACCTATCCAATTGAGTATTTTTCGTCTGTCTATGCAAACACCGTTGCCAATATTGTATTCACCCAGTCTGACGTAGTAAGCGTGAGAGCAGACGGAATAAGCGAAATGATAGACCTTCTTAAGATTAAAGTGCATAATGGAGAGTTGATTATTGAAAACGACAATGAATTGGATCATAAAAATGACTCACCTCTTGTAATCTTTCTTTGCTCGCCAACCATTAATTCAATCGAAACACACGGAAAAGGAAACTGCTGCCTGAAAGGTATAGTAAAAACCGACAATTTAAACATCAAATCTGCAGGTATTGGCAAATTGCAAGCTTTAGAATTGGAAAGCAAAAAAATATGTGTGAACTATGAAGGGATTGGCAATTTGAAATTAGGTGGAACCACTCAACTGGTAGAAATATTTTCGAGTGGAGTTGGCAATATCAATTGTGAAAACCTGCTGGCTAAAACCGCAATAGTAAAATCTACAGAAATTGGCAATGTAAATTGCTATGCATCTGAAAGCATAGGTCTATTTAATGATGGAATTGGTGAGATTACTTATCACGGAAACCCAAAATTTAAGAACCTACAAAACGGAGGCATGGGCAAAATTAGTGCAATTAAATAGACTCATTTGCAGGGTCGATACGAAAGTAGCAAGATAGGCTGTTTCAAAAAATATATTTGAAGCAGCCTTCTATTTTATAATCTTTTTAAATGTATAGCTTTTATGATTTTTCTAATAGTAAGAAATTGGCAGCGGCATGCATGATCGCTATCTGGCTCTTTGCCAGCAGTAGCACAGTCAGTAGCAACACGCCACGATATTACGATAGAGCACAATGTAAAACAAAACTCTAATAAATGCTTACAATAAGTTATTACCTTTTAAATATATTTAAAGAGACCTTGAACCCTATTTCGTGAAATTTTAGTCTGTGAAACGAACCAAAGACAGCTGCATTGAGAAAATTGTTGCCAATACCGTACCCAAACTCTGCATAAGAGCGGATGTACGGATTGTAGAGATGGCTCATATAAAGTCGTTCTGTAACAACCCCTTTGGCAAGTGCCGGCACTAAATTTAATACAATAAATGGCGACTCGTACATAAAATGGTTTTGTATGTATGAGTCGGAGGCATTATAAAACTGCCTACCGAGCAGATTGAAGACACCCCCAATACCATCGTCCCATGTTTCTGGAAAATTTCTTTTGGCAAAATACTCAAAATCTGTAAAATACTCAGATTTTTGATTGCTAAAGAAGCCCATCCCTATGTGATATTGGAACGATTTCATTAGACCCAACTGAATGTTTTGGCTTATATCAAACTCAAACCTGTTGTACTCTGATGCACTACCAAGAACACCTTTTAGTCCTTTAGAAAACTCCATCTTCATGGTTGGATAGCGTGATCGTACATATATTTTTTGTCGCCGTTCAAAACGATAGTATTGTTCTGGTGTCCAAGTCAATCGTATAATTGGGGCCAATGTTTTGCGGCGCTTAAATATTTTTGTTATGCCATCTACATCTGTGCTAGGCATGGCTTTGGATGCCAATATATCAGAATTTCCGACATTGTTATCTTCGGCATCGCGTAGATGAAAATCTATGCCTGTGCCAATACTAAAACCGTTTGTAACCTCAACAGTATTGTATAGTCTTATGAAATAATCCTTGTAATAATTAAATGGAAGGTCTTTTAGATTCAGCCCATTATTGATAAGGCTATCTTGAATCTCCTCTAAGAAGATAGAACTATAGGTTTTATTGCCATTACCAATATTGAGGGACAGTTTTCCGAGATGTGTAGGGTTGTAGTTCCAGTCAAAAGAGAGGTCTGTGAAGAGCTCTTTTCTTTTAAATCTGAAGCTCACAAGAGCGTTCATGACAAGGCTCGACTGCCTTTTCAGTTCATAGTTTATATTTAATTTCTGTCCATAGATCAATCCATCGTATGACGAATAGCCAAGTCGTGCGGGATTAAAAACACCACTATATTTTATATTGGTTGCTTTGTATTTGTAGTGAGAGCTTTTGACCATATTTTTGGCCCAATCAATGGGGTCGGTTTTGTTCTCGTCGACAGAGTCGGTGGGTAAATCGCCGTTTTTCTTTAGCCACTCAGATATGTAGTAGTTGTTCAAGAGTTCTTGCTCCTTTACTTGCAAGGGTATCTTGCGTGTTTCTTCCCAAAAAGTGGGGTCGTTTTTTAGTGGTACAGAGTCGAGCCTCACCTTGTAGAAGTTGCTAACGTTTAGGTTCTTTTCTTTTTGTCGGCTTTCGTTTAGCTTTATGTGCTGATAGTTTATATCGACCAAGTTCCTGTTTGTAACAACATTACCAAGGTATGAGAATTTTTGATGTATCACTCCATTCACCGGCAGCAGTTGGGTTTCTTTTGTATTGCCCATATAAAGTTCAATGGAAAACTCCGAAGCTATATCTACCCCCTCGCAAACAAACTGCACCAACCTCCAAGTATCTTTTTCCAATACAAATGTACCCTTAAGCAGCTTCGATGATTTATAGATGGGAGTAAAAGAGATTGTGTAAAAAGTGATACTGTCTTGTGTAAATGTGCGTTTTAGTTCGTACCGATAATATTTTTTAGATGCTTTACGCATTGGCATAAAAAATCGCTCATTGCTCGACATCTTGTTATACACATTGAGGTGTAGCAAGTTTGAAGGCAACATCTCTGTAACATCTTTTTGTGAAAAAGTTCCTGTAAGGTTTTTTATATCTACGGTATAGTTATTGGGGAAGTTATATTTGAGATCGCTTATTACCTCTATCAATCCCTCGTTGGCTCTTCGGTCGTGCAAAACAAATTTTGGAATGAGGTGCGTGAACTGATAAAGGAAGTTTTTCTTCAAGGTCTCTACATATACCCGCATGTATATTTCGGCTTGATACTCCTCTACCACTTCCGAATAGGATTCGGCAGCTATCATGGCTTTATCCAATATAGTATCTATCGATTGTTTTTCGTGTTGCGAAAATATTTCAGAAGTACTTGAGGCAAATAATATAAAAATAAATAGTATTACTTTCTTCATTTTCTGTAATTGTGATAGTACAAACTTACAAGTTTTATTTAATAATAAATCAATTTCGGCACATAAAACAACTGAATAAGATTGTTTTTGTCCTCAATAGAGTGTTTTTTGTTGAAGTTATAGGTAAAATGTTTTAAAAAAAGAAGCAATGTTGCATATTTCAATATATTTTCTCTATTTTTGTGTTTAACAACAATGTTGTACAACATACCATATAGTAATTTGAGGAAAAGTGAAAAAGATTACACCCATAGACATATCTGCATCGTTGCCAGACATTTGGAGAATACTGAGCGAAAAAGAGCGAGAGCTGCTTCGGCAAGATGCTCGATTTGTAAATTTCAAAAAAAATGAAATTATCTATTACGAAAACGAGACCCCCCAAGACCTTATGTGCTTGCTCAAAGGCAAAGTAAAAATATATAAAGAAGGAGTTGGAGGACGCAGCCAAATAATACGTATGATACGCCCAGTACAGTATTTTGGATATAGGGCCTATTTTGCAAAAGAGCCCTTTGTGACTACTGCTGCAGCTTTTGAGTCGTCGCAAGTGTGCCTTATCTCAATGAAGATAGTAGAGCAGTTTTTGCAAAACAATGGCATGCTGGCCATGTTTTTTATTCAACTACTGTCTGTAGATTTAGGTATTTCTGACCAACGAGTAGTAAATCTAACCCAAAAACATATAAGGGGCCGACTGGCAGAATCTCTTATCTTTCTGAAAGAAAATTACGGACTAGAAGAAGATGGTGCTACAATAAGTATCTACCTAGCGCGAGAGGATTTGGCCAACCTCTCTAACATGACTACATCCAATGCAATACGTACGCTGTCTATTTTCGAAAACGAGCGCTTAATATCGATGGATGGAAGAAAAATAAAAATAATTGACGAAGAAAGATTGCAAAAAATAAGCCGTATTGGATAGTAGCCCACCCGTAATAGAAAAAAAATTACAAGCCACAACTAATTGATCTTGAAAGAGTGCTACTAGATGAAAAGAAAAAAATCAGATAAAGAGCACTCTTTACATTACTCCCCATTATAGCTTTTACAGCAAAGCCTTTGATTATTTTTAAACCTTTTGGGTACTATCTCTAAAAAAAAACGGTTGTTTTGTTTCAAGCAAAAAGAGACTATATTGGCCCACAATATACTTTATAGCTAAAGAATTGAATATTTATAGTTGCTTTTTGCACGATACCATTATCTTTGTAACAAAAAATAAAATGATAGGTAATGCTTAAATATATATTTGATTCGATATTTTCATCATTCTATAAGCCAATAGATAAATTTATCGAAAAACCATGGGATGTACAGCTGCAAACGTTGCGTTATCTTCTTTTGCACGGAAGGCGCACATATTTTGGTGAAAAGCACAATTTTGACCAAATAAAGAACCCCGATGATTTCAAAAAACATGTCCCAATAATGGGTTACGACGATTTGAAACCCTATCTCGACATCATCATCAATAAAAAGAAGCCTAACGTGCTTTGGGATACTCCCGTAAAGTGGTTTGCTATGTCATCGGGTACTACCAACGACAAAAGCAAGTATATACCCGTTACCAACGAATCTTTAAAAAACTGCCATTACAAAGGCGGACACCACATGTTGGCATTGTACAGCAAGCATTTTCCCGAAAATAGGTTTATGTTTGGCAAATCGCTTGTACTGGGTGGGAGCCAACAAGTGAACACAATTGGCGATGGCATCTTTACTGGAGATATCTCTGCTGTATTGGTCAAAAACCTACCTTGGTGGGCAAAAAGAAGGCGCACACCCGAAGAAATCTCCTTGATGACAGACTGGGACCAAAAGATAGAAAGGCTCACAGACTATGCTATACAACAAGATATACGAGCGCTGCTAGGAGTACCATCGTGGATGCTGGTTTTGTTGAAAAAAATTGCCGACGATACAGGACAGTGCATAAGCGACCTTTGGCCCAACCTAGAGGTGTTTTTTCATGGAGGTGTCAGTTTTGTACCTTATCGAGAGCAGTTTCAGAAAATAATTCCATGCAACAAGATGAATTATTGGGAAACTTACAACGCCTCCGAAGGTTTTTTTGGAATACAATACGACCCAAAAACTACCGATTTATTGCTACTACTAGACAACGAGGTCTTTTATGAGTTTATACCCAATGGCCAGTGGCATGCCAAAAACCCAGAAACTCTAACACTCAATGAGGTAGAGCTAGGTGTAAAGTATGCTGTGCTCATCTCTACAAGTGGAGGACTATGGCGCTATCTACTGGGAGATACAATTGAGTTTACATCATTAGCACCGCATCTTTTTAAAATTGCTGGCAGAACAAAGCATTTCATCAATGCATTTGGCGAAGAACTAATGATAGACAATGCCGAAAATGCACTGCTGGAAGCTTGTAAAATAACCGGAGCAAAAATAACAGAATATACAGCAGCACCCGTCTTTTTTAGCGACAACAACAATGGGGCTCATCAGTGGCTCATAGAGTTTGAGACCTTGCCAGCAGACATAGAGTTGTTTGCAAGAGCACTAGATGCATCGCTCAAGACGCTCAACTCTGACTACGAAGCCAAACGATCGTTTGACCTCTCGTTGAGAATGCCAATAATAGAAGTAGCACCACGTAACTTCTTCTACAAATGGATGCAATCTGAACAACGCATGGGCGGACAAAATAAAATACCACGCCTTGCCAACAACAGAGAATATATAGATAACTTGCTACAATTCTTATCACAACAAAGTACTAAAATAGAATAAAATTGCATACAGCTCTGCTTTAATGCAAAAGTTTCAGTAAATTTGCAACTTAAAACTCGCTTGAGAGACATGACAAAAAACAAAACAACAAAATTAATCCTTCTGTTTGCCATTGCAATATTTTTCGCTTCGTGCGGAGAGTACAATAGAATTATTAAAAGCACAGATAGAGATTTGAAATATACTTATGCAAAAAAGTATTTCGAAGAGAAAAAATATAGCCGTGCCATTACTTTATTGGAGGAGCTTGTGCCATACATGAAGGGCATGGCCGATGCCGAAGAGTCGCTCTATTTACTAGGCCAGAGTTACTACAACTCAAAAGACTATTTGTCTTCAACACAAATATTTACTACCTACTACAACACTTATCCAAAAGGAGAGTATGCAGAGCCTGCACTCTATTATGCAGCTTATGGTATGTATTTAGACTCTCCAGACCCACAACTGGACCAAACAAAAACATATAAGGCCATAACAGAGTTTCAGCGCTACATAGAGCAATACCCTCAAACTGAAAGAGCAGAGCAAGCCAAGCAGTATCTCTTTGAGCTACAAGAAAAGCTAGCCTACAAAGAGCTATTGGCAGTAAAACTATACCTTAGACTAGGAAACTATATGGGCAATAATTATGAGTCGAGTGTGATAACTGCACGCGAAGCACTCAAAGACTACCCCTACTCTAAGTATGCAGAGGAGTTTCAGATGCTCATACTAAGAGCAAGATACGAACTTGCAGAAAATAGCATAAGAGAAGCCAAAGCACAACGCTACCGAACGGTAATAGATGAGTACTACAACTACATTAACTCATACCCCGATGGCAAGTTTAAGAAAGAAGCCGAGAGGTATTTACAAGAAGCCCAAGATATTGTTGATAAACTACCTACTTCCTAATCATAAATATACAGGAAGAATATTTTATGAGATAAAGAAAAAAAAAGAGATAAATAACAACCAAAACTTTATATATAAACTACAATGGATTATAAAAGAGTAACAGCAAGCACAACTACAGAAACCAGAGACCTTGCCGATTTAGCGGCGAAGACAGAAAATATCTACGAAACAGTGAGGCTGTTAAGTAAAAGAGCCAATCAGATATCTGTAGAGATGAAACAAGACTTAGATGCAAAGCTACAAGAGTTTGCCTCATATAGCGATAATCTGGAAGAGGTATTCGAAAATCATGAGCAAATAGAAATATCGCGTTTCTACGAAAAACTACCAAAACCAACCTTACTTGCTATTGATGAGTGGGAGCACGACGAGGTTTACTTCCGCAATCCAAGTAAAGAAAAAGACCTGTTTTAAATTATGCTTCAGCGTATTCAAACCGTATATTTACTACTTGCTTCCATTTGCATGGTGGTAAGTCTTTTGACCCATTTGGCAGTATTTGCTATGGGTGGAGAAACTGTAACTTTCGAGGCAATGGGCTTCTACCTCAACGATGAGATCATCTTTTCTACTTGGGGCCTATTTATAATAGGTAATATTAGTGCAGTTTTGTCTGTAATAATTGTGTTTCTGTACAACAAGCGAATGCTTCAAATAAGATTGGCTGGCATGAATCTGTTCATAATACTAGGCTATTATGGGCTTGCAGGTTTTTATATCTATATGCGCAATCCAGAGGCAGAGTCTGTTTTTCAGAATATAGGCATAGGTATCGTTACCCCATTTATTGCCATCATACTGACCTATTTGGCTATCAGAAAAATTGGTGCAGACGAAGCGCTAATACGTTCGTTGAATAGGATTAGATAGACGAAAAAACATACATACACCCCCTTAATCATACAATTCCTCCCCCTTTGTCATTCACGACCAAAGGGGAGGAATTTTTTTTAGTCACCCAGCTTGCAACGCTATGATTTGGACATTTGGAACTGAAAACCGTTTTTTTTTGTTTATTAGCGCCTTGGCCAGAAATTTTCTTTGTATGCAACTTTCTTTGTGTTCATGGCTCACCAGCAAAATTACGTGTTTTGTCTATTTTATATTACACGCAAAGTACAGTTTGCACCTATTGGAGCTCAAGGGGTGGAAGAAATATCAATTTACTAGACCACAGCAAGGCTCCTAACGGAGCTAAAGGCATTGATTTTCAATATAAAACTCTTTCTTGAAAATAGGCCGCATCAATTTTTATTTATACAACAATATGTAACTAATAAACTACCCTTATGAATATATTAGCTGCAAGTGCTCCAGAGATAGGAACCAACTCTGTCTGTAGTAAACCCATGCCCACCTCACCAGAAGCGCCGTAGGTGCGGCCTGTAATTTGTTTGTAGCAAAACTGCTTGATAAAACTTGACAGTAAAGTGTAAAGCAAACACACACACTTTTGTATATTATCCCATTTCAATGTCATTTTCTTCTTCTTGCCTAATAAAAAATTGGGTGGGGTCTCGGAATGACAGGGGTTTTTATAAGTAGCAGTGGCCATTAAAGCCTAATAAATAAGCTAATAGCCAACAGCTAACACCTAATAGCTCTTCTTCTAGTTTCTAGTTTCTAGTTTCTTTCAAAAAAGATTCCTCACTCCGTGTCGGAATGACAGGGGTTTACGTCAAAACTGTCATCAACAACTGTCAATTGTCAACTACTTACTGCTACCAGCTATTCGCTCACTCACCCTGCCTCTTCAAACAAGGTCTTCACATTGTCGTTCTGCAACCTCATCTTTAGCCAATCCTCAATTTTCTGTTTGTCAACCTTTTTCAAAGCAGCTTTCTTGGTAAAAAATATCACTATGGGCATTTTTGCAGATTGCACAGAGTCTGAGTAGATATAAGATTCTGTATAGGAGCACGATAAGACTTGCGAATAGAGAGGCCTTATCTCCTTGAGTATCATACTGCCCTTTGTAGGCAATAGTTGCAGGCTATCGAGCTTTCTCTCTGACGATTGCAGCATAAATTCGGTTGCATTGAGCTGCTTGGCCAGGATATCCTTCTCGCTTTCGTAGCGCTGCGTGCTCTGATCGAGTATAGAGAGATTGGCACCCGAGTTGATAACAATCCTAGAGGTATCTATGCGATATACCAGTGCTTTATTTTTGATGTTGCGGCGCGACTCTTCCGAGAGGCCATAGCCAGAGTAAATAAGGTCTATGCCACGGGCGGTAGAGTTGAGTTTGCTATCGAGCAGATAGGTTCCCTCGGTAACCGATATCTCTTTGACAAACAGTTGTGCACGCTGCGAAAACTTCTCGTTTTCTACTAGCAAGTAACCAAAATATACGCTTGGTACTATTGTGATGGTGAGAATGAGTGAGATGTATTGATTTATTCTTTTTCGTCTGTCGGAGTCAACAATGGTGCGAATGGGAAAACGCAAAAACTGACAAACAAACAGTGAGGCTACGCCTATAAAAACGGTGTTGATAGTAAATAAGTAGAGAGCACCAAAGAAAAAGTTGAACTGCATAGTGGCCAACCCATACCCTGCAGTACAAATAGGTGGCATGAGTGCTGTGGCAATGGCTACACCCGGTATAACATTGCCTTTGCGCTTGCTACTCATGGCAATGATACCCGCCAAACCACCAAACAGAGCAATGAGCACATCGTAGATGGTGGGGCTGGTGCGTGCCAAAATCTCTGAGTGGGCTGTGCTCACTGGTGTAACTGCAAAATAGATAGTAGAGGTGACTAAACTGGCAGTTACTGCAAAAGTGAAGTTTTTTACGGCTTTTCTGAACAAAAAGAAATCGTAGGTTGCTAGGCTATAGCCCATGCCGTTTATTGGCCCCATGAGTGGCGATATAAGCATGGCCCCAATGATAACGGCTGTAGAGTTCATATTAAGGCCAATAGATGCAACTACAATTGCAAATATCAAAATCCAAAGATTGGTGCCTTTAAAAACAACACCCTTTTCAATCTCTTCATGAATGAAGTCATAGTCCTCCATTTCACTACGCACATTGAAGAACGCACGAAATTCTGTAAATGTCATAATTCTGTTTATAAGTTTATGCAAATATATAAATAAAACTAATCATTGCATTATGTTTGTTGCTATGGGGCACAAATAAAGCGACCAAAACCAGGGGTTCTAATCGCTTTATCATTTTTAGAAATTACTTGCTAACCGATTTATAAGCTGATTCAAATAAAAACTATTGAAATTGGCTATACGATTATTGCAATTTTTGGTGCTTCCTGTGTGTGAGCACCATTATCTCTCATGACATTTTGCTGGTAATGAGTTTAAAGATTTATTCTTCTTCAAAATCATCGTCATCGAAGTCCTCATCGTCGAAGTCCTCGTCATCAAAGTCCTCGTCATCGAAATCTTCTTCATCAAAATACTCCTCATCTAAATCATCATCGACAAATTCGTCAAAATCATCATCTAAATCTTTCATAATCTTATTGTTTTAATTAAACTAAAAAACATCTCCCTTAAAAGATGCAATATTAGGTGTAAAACTACACAAACATTTCTAATAAACGCATAAGCAGATGAAAAATAAATCATCTTTTAAACAAAAAATTTAGGTGCCAAAAAAAGCGACCAAAACCTTGTAGTCTTAATCGCTTTATAAACACAATGAAAATTAATAATAGTGGTAAGTGTATGTAAATAGTACGTGAGTATGCAAATATGTTAGATGGTGTCTTTTAATAACCTCGTTTCTGTTAGGCGCTCTTCTTCCAACAGATACTCTTCGTTAGAGTTCCACTCCAAGCTATTTCTATAGCCATAGTCGTTGCCATACCTTCTACGCATAGCCTGCGAAGATATGGGCCGTTGATAGTCTGTGAGGTCTTGGCTCACTTGCAACTTAGAGCCACTGGGTACAAATACCTCTACCACCACAAACTGATTGCGGAAGCCTTGCTCCTTTGGTATTTTAAAAAACTGAGGTATCAGTAGTACAGAGTCGTTTTGTTGTAACCTAAAGTCGAATTCTTTTAAATTGGCTTTGGCTGCTTTATAGTTTTTATCGAAACTTGCAAAAATGGTCTTTACATGAAAGAGAGTATCCTTGCTCGTTTTTATTCGCAACTCAATATTGCTAAATAGCAAAGAGTCTTCTTCGATAGTATAGAAAGGCAAATTGTCTATCACCACACCATTAATTCCTGGTGAATCAAAAATAAAACGACTTGTTCCTGGTGCCACACTATAGTAGTCGAGCTCATAGCGCAACATCTCTACATGCAACTTGTTGGTGGTGGGCGCAGTAAGCTCTATATTGGTCTCTTGCAGACTCTCGGTGCTAAACTTGCGTGTAATATTGAAACCCAAAGTCAGTCCTGCAACAATACCAACAAACCAAAGTGTGGCAACAACGAAACCAATGGCTGGTCGGGACTTTGCCTTCATCACGCGGCGTACTATCCATACAACTACTCCTACAAAGGGAATAGCCAAAGTAAGTATGACAGTAGTCCACAGTAACGTAGTTTCGAATCCTGGATTGACAAACAACGACTGAAGCGGTAAGAACTTGGCTCCTGTAAATATCAATGCAAACAATGATATCATTAGACCTACTGCTACAATACCTACAATGCCAAAAAACATTATTTTGAGAAAGCCAACCAACAGATTCAAGCAACCCGATCTTTGGGGCGGGGCCGATGTGTAGGATGTATAAGTTCTATCGATGGGTGGTGGTGGCAGTGGTGGTGGCAGTGGTGGTGGTGTGTTAGTCTTATCAAAAGAGCCACTGCCTGCTGTTTCGCTTTGTTTGTCAGTATCAATAGCACTACTATCAACAACACTACCTGTAGTGGCTGCAGTGGCATTGCTTGCATCTGTTCTGCTACTTCTTCTGGCCTGAGCTACATTGTCGCTCACTGTTGCGCGTATAGATTTCAAGTACTCATCTTCGCCCATCATTTCCAGTTTCTGTTTCACAGTTGTGGCCTTTGGCATTATAATCCAAAGAATGATATAGATAGTTGTAAAAGAGAAATTAATGCCCATTCCTAGATCCCAACCAAGAGAGATGTTATGAAACATATTATTGAGTGCTAAGAAAGGAATACGCATCATTCCGAGCACATTGAATAGTATGGGGAGCAAAAATAGAACACGTGGTATCCAGCTATCTATTTTGAAATAGGCGGCAATACCTCCAGCAACACCAGCTATAAACCTATCGTTGGGATTGCGATAAAACCTCTTACTCACATTGTTTGGTAGTGGTTTTGAGGGCAATACTATCCATAAAATAACATATACCCAAAAAAACAAACCCGAAAAGAGAGCAAAAAACAACCGCACAAACACAGGGTCTATTTTTAAATAGTACGCCAATCCACTACCCACTCCGCCCAATATTTTATCGTTCGATTTACGATACAAACTCCTTCTTGGCTCCTCCATTACGGGAGGTGGCATTTGCGACTCTGCGCTCTTTGTATGTGGTGGTGGTGGAGTTGCTTCTTCATTGGGTTGGTCAAACTCCAAGTCAAACTCCTCGGGCCTACCTATCGTGTTGATGATAGACTCTACATCGGTATCGGTGATGCACGATATGCCATGCTTGAGCCTATTGCCAAATAGCTCAGCAATACGGTTTTCTATGTCGTTTACTATCTCATTACCTTCGGGCTCGTGCCAAAAGTATTCCTTAAGGCTTTGTATGTATTGATTCAACAATTCGTAAGCTGTCTCTTCAATGGTTATCAATTGACCTTGAAAATTGATGTTGATTGCTTTTTTCATTTTCTGTATGTGTGTGTTGATATTGTTTATGAAACGGTTGATGCGTCGGCTTGGTTCTCATTGTCACTCGTTTTGTTTATCAAAACTGTTACGCTGCCACTCAGTTCGTTCCAAGTGGCCTCCAATAGATCATAAAACGCCAATCCCTTGTTGGTAAGCGAGAAGTACTTTCGGGGAGGCCCAGTTGTGCTTTCTACCCAGCGGTAACTAAGTATATCGGCATTCTTGAGCCTATTCAAAAGAGGATAGAGGGTTCCCTCAAAAAGATGCAACCCAGCATTTTTCATCTCCTCAATAATATCACCAGGATACACTTCTCCATTTTTTATAATGGAAAGTATGCAATATTCAAGCACACCTTTCCGCATCTGACTTTGTATATTTTCGACTTTCATTGGCCTATAATATTTATTAGACTACAAAAATAAACAAAGCAAAGTATTATGCAATACAAAGTACTATATTTGTTTAGTTAATTGAGATAGTTTAACATACCAAGCACGCTCTTTTCACAATCTTATTACTACAAAACTTGCCAATAAACCCGCTTTTAGCACTGCAGAGGCAACCCATTGCAACGATACTTATTTTTATTAACTTCGCACCATGAAAATAAAAACAGATATATATATACTCCCACTCGTAGCCCTATTATTATTATTATTGATAGTGCAACAATCGGTTTATGCCCAATATGGCGAACCCCTAAAGATAGCCCCCGCCTTGAGTGCCAATTTTGGTGAGCTACGCAACAATCATTTCCACTCGGGTATCGATTTCAAAACCCAACAAGTAGTAAACAAACCAGTATATGCAGTAGCAGATGGATATATATCGCGTATATCTGTATCGCCTAGTGGGTATGGATTGGCGCTCTACATAGACCACCCCACCGAGGGACACACAACGGTATATGGCCACCTCAATAGCTTTGCCAAAGAGATAGCCAACTATGTAGAAGACAAACAATACGAAAACGAAAGCTACAGAGTGAACCTCTATCTGAAACCACACGAAATACCTGTAGCCAAAGGCCAACAAATAGGCTTGAGTGGCAACACAGGCTCATCGGGTGGTCCACATTTGCACTTCGAGGTGCGCAATAGAGACACACAAGGACCACTAGATCCGCTACAATATTTTGCTAAAGAAGTTCGCGATACTCAAAGCCCCGATATTGGGGCCATCGCCCTCTACCCTATTGACTGGCAGGGCGTTGTAAATGGTAGCACCACACCCACCCGCCTTACTATCTTTAAATCTAAAGCTGGCAGCCCCTTGCCTTTGCAAAAAAAGATAACTGCCTGGGGAAAGATGGGCGTTGGCGTGAAAGCTTACGACAAAATGAATGGTCAGAGCAATATATATGGTGTAAAACACGTTCGCTTGTTTGTTGACGATTCTCTAGCCTTTAGCAGCACCATCAACGAGTACATGTTTGAAGAGACCCGCATGCTCAATAGCTTTGTGGACTTCGAAGATTGGCGCAACAACCGCTCTTTCTACATGAAATCGTATATAGAACCTGGCAACAAACTGCGTGTTTATAATGGAGACCAAGATGGATATATATACATAGACGAAGAGAGAGCCTACCCCATGAGATACGAACTGGAAGACCACCATGGCAACACCACCACTTACCAATTTACCATTCATGGCACCGCACAAGACATTCCACCCAAACCTGAATGCGAAAACCTGATGAGATGGCAAAGCTACAACAGATATGCCCACTATGACTTTGTGCTGACCATACCCGAAGACAATCTGTACAACGATTTTTGTTTCAATCACACAAGCACTGCACCTATTGCCAACAAATACTACTCAAACATACACGAGGTAAACAGCAGTCCTGTACCCTTGCACAAAGGTGGCAAGATGTGGATAAAAATAGAAGCTGACACGCTACCCCAAAGAGACAAATATGGGGTGATGAAACTAAACAAAGGCAACCGCAGAGACAACTGGATGGGTGGAGCTTATAAAAATGGTGGAATAGAACTCACAATAGACGAACTAGGCAATAGGTATGCTATCTCTATAGACACCATTGCCCCCAAGATTGTGCCACTGAACCCACAAACATGGAAACAAAACGGTCGCATCAGCCTAAAACTGACTGACGACAAAAGTGGTATCCTCTCTTTCAGAGGCACTATAGATGGGCAGTTTGTGCTTTTTGTACACGACTCCAAATCTAGTGTCTATACCTATACTTTCAATAAGGAACGATTGGGAGAATTGCCCATCAAGAGTTTCCGCTTTGTGGCAACAGATGGTGTGGGCAATGAAACTGTTTATGAGTACAACCTATAGTTGCAAGTGCAATAAAAAGCTTTAGGCTAAACCTCAAACTTTTAGAAACGACACTCTATCAGTCAACTATGCTGCAACAGCAACAGCAAAGACGCATAATATTGCGCCACTCGCTGCTCGTACCTATTTTTTGACACTTCTGGGCCTAGAGACCGTGAGTCTGAGTATAAACATGCTATTGCATCCAGAAAACTAAAACACGGATGCAACTGATTGAAAAGATAAAATACAGTCAAATGCATTATTAGCAATGTAAGCATTCGGCGAACCCCGTATAGCAGTTCACTTTCTCAGAGTTTTTCGGAAAGAAGTCCGTAGAATTCTGAAAACATTCAGAGACAATACGGAATTCTTAGGAGTTTTTTTTGGGCCCTATTGTTTGGTAGCAGTATGGCCATATCTTTAGAGTAGTCGTTGTCGTTGTCGTAGTCGTGGATATGGCTCAGCACATATACCAGCCAGTCGCGGAAGTTCCCTTCAATTGTTATTTTGCTCGAAAACACCTCCAATCGGAAGTGTCCTATTCCATTAGCTACAAATTTTTGCCCAATCGGAAGTATCCTATTCCATTAGCTACAAACGTGAGTTCGGGATAAGATTATCACCAGATACTTAATTGGTTTGATTTTTCT
>CAYVLC010000026.1:0-24279 GCA_964452155.1 uncultured Dysgonomonadaceae bacterium | reverse complement strand
TGTTTGATTATCAACTATAAATATAGAAATAACACGTCTATATCACAACCTTTTTCTATCCCGAACTCACGTTAATAGTGCAAATATAGCCCTTACAATTTAGTTTTTTAATGCAGATAATAAGTGAAGATGTCATGAGGTAATATTTTGCCAATTCCGGTTGTTTATTTTAACTTAATTTGCTATGTTTGCTTTTTAAATTATTTAGCACATCTCTTGATACAATTAAGCACCTAAAATTTCTATTATTACCATGTAATAACAATTTGACAATATGATTCGCTCACTACTACTCAAATTAATATTTGCTGCCGGCCTGTTAACAACGCTAACTATGCAAGCGCAAACAAATGACTGGCGCTCTCACATTGAGCAGCTTGCACAGGAAATGGACGAAGGGGAGATGGACGGAATGTCTATTGACAATATGTTTCAAGAATTGAATCTTTTGGAGCAAAACCCTATGAACCTAAACTCTGTTACACGCGACCAATTGGCGATTTTTCCTCTGCTCTCTATCAATCAAGCAAATGCAATGGCCGATTTTTTAGAAAAAAACAGACCAATATATACTGTGTTTGAATTGCGAAATGTATATATGCTAGATTATGCAACGGTGGAATTGATATTGCCTTTCTTTTATGTGGGAGAGTTGGTACAAAAAAGAGAGCCGTTCAATGCAGGCGAGTTTGTAAAGCACTCGCGCCATACACTACAGATGAGACTGGACAAGACATTAAATAAAAGAGCAGGTTATGGCTCCTTTTCCGACTCTGTTTTAGCAAAATACCCCAATAGGAAATATGTGGGTGAAGATTTCTATCACTCTCTGAAGTATTCAATTTCTTATAGAGACAAATTTCAGGCAGGTATTGTTGGTGAAAAAGATGCTGGAGAACCATTTTGGAAAACCAATTATAAGAAAGGTTACGACTACTACGGATTTCATTTGATGCTACGCGATGTAGGTAAACTAAGGTTGCTGGCTTTGGGAGACTATCGCTTATCATTTGGGCAAGGATTGGTTTTGAACAACGATTTTATGTTGGGCAAAAGTTTTTTCTCGAGCAACATTATAAGGCAAACTAACTTACCCAAACGACATTTTTCTACAGCCGAAAGTGGTTTCTTTCGTGGAGCAGCAGCAGTTGTGCGTTTGCACAATGTAGATATCACTGCGTTTTACTCCAATCGCCTTATCGATGCCAATGTTTCGACGGAGGAAGAGATTACCTCTTTTAAAACAGATGGATACCATCGTGTACCACTCGATTTTAAGAAACGCAACAATACTCGTGAACAGGTGATGGGTGCCAATGTAAACTATAGGGCAAATAGATTTCAAATTGGTGTGAGCGGGCTGCATCATGCCTACAACCGAATCTATAATCCAACACTGCGTTACTACAACGCCCACTATTGGAGGGGAAACGAAAGCGTAAATTTAGGTGTAGATTATTCTTATCGCTTCTCAAAGTTCAAAATAGCCGGAGAGACTGCACACTCCGAAAATGGAACCTTTGCTCACATTCATATATTGGAGTACTATCACTCATCGTTAGCATCTTTCTCATTGTTGTATCGCAACTACCCTTCCACCTATCAGGCTATGTATGCCAAAGCATTTGCCGATGGCAGCAGGATTCAGAATGAAAGTGGATTGTATTTGGGTACTACATTTCATCCACTTGCAAGGGTTACGGTATCTATGTATGCTGATGTTGCAAAATTTCCATCACCTAAATACAACACGCAAGGCCCTTCATCGGTAATCGACATGTATTCAATTGCAACCTATTCTTTTTCACGAAATACTTTTTTAGAAGCTCGATACAAATTCAAGCAAAAAGAAAAGAATACTAAGTATCCCGATGATAAAACTACCGTTGTACTACCTTATCAAACGCATAAAATGCGACTACGATATGTAAATACATTATTGAGTGGATGGTATTTCAGAACTACGCTTGATCTTGCCAGCTACCAAGTACAATATTTTCCGAATGAATTTGGCTATATGATTTCACAGAATTTTGGACACCGTGGAAATAAAAAAGTGCAAGGTGATGGTTTCTTAGGGTATTTTAGTTCAGATAGTTTCGATGCTCGCCTTTACTCTTACGAACGCAATATACTGAGCACCTTTTATATGCCTTCTTTCTATGGCAAGGGTGTGCGAGGAGCACTATCTGTACGTTGGAATATTCAAAACAATTTATCGTTTTCGGTAAAAGCATCTCAAACCCGCTATTTTAACCGCGATGTTATTAGTTCGGGTACCGAGCAGATAGATGGTAATACGAGGACTGATATTTTCACCTATTTGGTGTGGAAGTTTTAAAAATGCAACCTCACCAATAGCACGTTCAGCTTTATTTTAAGCAGTCTTACACGTTCAATCGTGTACAATATTTTATTTTGGCTGATCGGACGCTGTAATTGATCCTGTAAATTTTATTTCACCTTATTGTAGTCTCCGTTCAAACAAACAATCTTTTTTTCGTGTCATTGTATGCATTCGGTGAACCCCGTATATAAATTCACTTTTTCCAGAGACACTTTGGGTTTTTAGCAATTGTTCATTACTCAATTATTTGGCAGCAGCTCAGCCAAATCTTTAGAGTAGTCGAGTTTATAAGTTACAGTGTAGTTAATGACTAGTGCAATATGAATTAGCCTCTGCTGTAAGCAGTGTTCTATAAAACTGGATGCAATTTGGCTTCGCTAGATGTTGCCAGTTTTATTTTTTTGAATAAATAGCTTAGCCAAAAGAATAGGCCAATAAAGTACAATGGCGCAGTGGTATAATAGATATGCATGATTTTAGTACCGTGTATTATATCAAAAACCAGTGGGGTTGTTCCTTTGGACGTCTCTCTGAACGACAGCAGGTGGTATGCAATATACTCCACTGCAAAAAGCAAAATTAGGTATATGAGCCATGGAATAGCAACACCAAAAAAATAATTGATCTTGGTCTTAACATAACTCGACACAAAAATAATAATCATACCCGACACTGTCCATGCAGTTAGTGCCCACCAGTTGATAAACGGAGAGTTGAAAAAAGGAATGCTGTAGTTATACCTATACGTTCCAACCCAAATAAAGGCAATAGTTATGGATGAGATGAATAGTGCAAGCCATTTAGGGTGATTTTTGGTAACCTTCCAATGGAAGTAGAGGTACATAAGGTAGCCACCTAGGACTCCAATAACAAGATCATTCAAAATATTTATTGATCTCTCGGGCTTAAAGAAGTCAAATATTGTGATAGAAAATGCTGCATCTATAAGTTTAGGGATGGCCAAAATGAGCAATAGCATTATCCATTTCCTTTTCACCTTGTAGGCAGTAAGAATGGCAAAGATGATGCCTCCACTCCATAGATTAACAAGAGACCAGAGGTCGTAATAAAACCATTTGTATTTAAAAATAATAGAGTATAGCCACTCAGAATTGTCTCTAATGCTTTGGAATAATATATCCATACTAAATAATGATAAAGGAGATAAAATAGACTGCAATTATGCTTTGCAAAGTGCAACTATTGTTTTGTTAAAACAATGCCAATCAAAGATTGTTTGTTTACGATACACAAAGGTATGTGTTTTTTATTTCTGAAAAGTAAGTTTTTTCCTAAAACTTAAGATATTGCTTTTATATTTATCATCATAAATTTCTATCTGCTGACTATTTCTTTTAGTGAATTGCATATTATTTCAACCAAGTGGCAATGCCTTTGGTAAAAAGATTCATCCTCGCCGACACTTTCATTTAAAACCAATAATAAATTTTGCAATGAAATGAATAAACAGTATTTTCGCAATAAATAAGTGATAAACATGAAAGCATTCATCCACTCATAATGATAATTGCTCAAGTTTTATTTAGTAAGTTTATAAGTTTCTTAAATCATTAAGCGAACTCATAAATTTGTAAATTACGATATTAAATATGACTAATATGTTTCATATAAGCCTGTCGATTCATTTATAGGTGTTTAAATTAGGTGCGCATGAATGAATATGAAATCATGATTTGAATAGTAAGTTCTTATCAGAATTAAATATATAGTAAATGTATAAAGTATCAGATATAGCTGTAGAATACGGAATAACAGAGAACCAATTGCATGAATGTATAGTTGAAGCAAATATTCAAATTAAGGATAAAGAGCAAATTTCAAAAAAGCACTTTCAAACAGTTCTACCTTTTATTGAAAAGACAGACAATAGGATTGAGCAAAAACTATTAAAAGCTAACGCTTCATTTAATTACAATTCGGAGATAAATAAAGTCTCAATTTATCAGGATGATGCCATTTCATTTTTAAAAAAGTTACCTTCAAACAGTGTCGATATTATTGCGACAGATCCAGCATACTCAGGAATGAATGACAAGCTCAAACTTGGAAAAGGTAGGATTGTTGGGAAATATTCTGATAAGGGAAAGGAAAATGGTAAGTGGTTTGGTGAATTTGAAGATAGCGAAGAGAATTATAATCAGTTTTTATCTGAATGCAAAAGAGTCTTGAAGAAATCAACTGGGCATATATACTTGATGTTCGATTCTTATTCATTGCTAAGTTTAGGGAGTATTGTAAGAAAGCATTTCGATGTAAAGAACATAATTACTTGGGATAAAATCAATATTGGAATGGGGCATTATTACAGAAGGAGGCATGAGTATATAATTTTTGCGACCAACGGTAATACACGAAAAATAAGGAATAGAAAGTTTCCAGATATTTGGAGATTTAAAAGAATCCACGGTGCAAAATATCCTACCCAAAAGCCCGTAGAGGTCTTTCAAACTATGCTTCACGCAAGCGCCGAAAAAGGGTTTATGGTTTGCGATCCTTTCTTAGGTAGTGCATCGTCTGCAATTGCAGCAATAAAAAACAATTGTGATTTTATTGGCTGTGATATTTCTGAGAAATCTATCGAGCTTTCAAGCTCAAGGATATGCGAATACCTGGAAACAGGAAATGACAATTTACAAACAAAGTCAATGGCTGTTGACGATACTATTTTTTGGGAATAACTATGGCCAATCTAAGTAAAACGAAAGCATTATTTTCGTTCACATCTCCAAGAACGATAGAGAAGATTATTCCAGAAATAAGAATTCTTTGCGATAACTTTGAGGGTTATAAATGGGTTGGCAATGAAAAAACTCAAATTGATTTTTTCCAAACCCTTTTCGACTCAGAATTCTATGAAGGTACTAAGCTCCCCTCCAATCCTGCATTGGCTGCGCGTGATAGAATAACAAGAGCACCTAAAGCTTTAGGTTTTGTAGATTTGGAACCTAAAATCAAACTAACTCAAGCAGGAAAGCTATTACTCTCCGAAAAAAGACTTGACGAACTATTTACAAGACAACTCCTTAAATTTCAACTTCCTTCACCGTACCATACTCAATCTAAAACTATAGATTTTAATGTTAGGCCTTACTTAGAGCTACTAAGGCTCATTACTGTAGTTGGGAGCCTTTCAAAAACAGAAATAGCATTGTTCTTTTCACAATTAACGAACTACAAAAAGCTTGATGTTATTGCAAAAAAAATACTAGACTTTAGAGCAAATGCTAAACATTACAAAGGTAGTAGGAAAATGTATGTTAGCGAATGCTTTGAAAAGGAGGTCTTGGAAATCTATACTATTGAGATTCAAAGTAAAAAATTGAAAACAAGAGAAAGTTCAAAAGCTTCATTGAAAAGCTTCATAAAAACTAAATCTTCAAATATGAAGGACTATTCAGATGCTTTTATAAGGTACGTTAGAGCAACTGAATTAATTACTTTTCAGAGAAAGACGTTCCGACTGATTATTTCCGCACAAAAGAGTGAAGAAGTTGAGTTTATACTTCAGAACACTCCTAGAGAGGCCCTTGTTTTTTCTACAAAAGAAGAATTCAAAAGCTATTTATTCAATCCATTTGCTTTGAATTTGCTAAGTGATAATAAATTGTATTTGATAGAAAAAATAAGAAAATTAGGACTAGCCGATGTTGATACTTCTCTTGATAACGAAAAGCTAAAGGATATATTAGATGAACAACGTATCTCTATTAAAAAACAAAATATTGAAGAAAGGAAAAATGAACTAAAGGATTACAAGGAGCTCCCAGATATATTAAATGTTTTTGATCAAATAAAGAATAGAGAAGTTCCGGATGCTCCTCTATTCTTAGAGTGGAATGTTTGGCGTTCTCTGGTAATGCTGAACTACGCAAAACGAATCGATGGAAATTTCATCATGGATATTGACGGAATGCCCTTAAATTATGCGCCAGGCAATAAACCTGATATTGAATCCGAGTTTGAGGACTTTGGTGTTATTACAGAAGTCACCATGTCTGGGGGTAATACTCAGTACAAAATGGAAAATGAATCTGTGCCACGCCACTTTGGTAAAGCCAAAGAGCTGTTGAATATGGAGATGTATTGCTTATTTATTGCGCCAAAGATAAGTGAGGGTACGCTGGCTCATTATTTCAATTTAAATAGACTCAATACCAAACTGTATGGAGGTAAAACTAAAATTATACCTTTGTCAATAGAACAATTTATTGAGTTTATTAAAACTGGTGTAGAGAATAAATTTAGTAGTCCAAGGGTCCTTAGAAACTGGCTTGAAGAACAATGCGATAAAAATCAACATTTGGAAAATGAAGAAATCTGGAGTAACGAAATAAACAAAAGTATTATAAAATGGGCGGTGTGAAATATCTTTTGTTTTTAGTTTTGGAAACTAGATTGCTCTTTTAGCTTTTATTTAAATAATCTAATAAGCAGCTTTATCAGGCAGAAATCAAATCTACCGGGAACAATTTGGCGTTTATGTACATGTAAGATGCAGCACTGCACTATCTACGGCCATCCTCTATTTTTTAGAATCTTGTTTCTTTCCCTTGGCCAATCTTTTCAGCATCCCACCAAATATAGCTCCATGGGCTGGAAGTAGCGAATACCAATACATGCGCCCCAACAAGCCAAGTGGTCTGAAAGTGGCCGTTTGCACCAACTCATTGTTTTCGATTTTGAATTCGAGCCAAGCCTCGCCTGGCACTTTCATTTCGGCAAAGAGGAGTAGCCGGCCCTCCTCTTTATCAGCAAAGAGCACCCTCCAAAAATCTAGGGCATCGCCCGCATGAAGGGTGTTGGGATTGGTGCGACCCCGCCTCAGGCCTACACCACCCACAAACTTGTCCATCACGCCACGTATTTTCCATAGTCCATCGGCATAGTACCATCCGTTTTCTCCACCAATGCTCCAAACCCTGTTGATACAATCTTCGCGATTGTCGAATGCAGACCTGCGTGTATCTGTGAGACAGCCAAATTGAGGGATGTTGATAAAATCGGATATATTGATGTTCATACCACTGCTCACATAGGCATCTTTCCAACTAGAGACAATCTCGTTGTTCTCTATTTTGCTGAAAGCACGTTTCAGAGATTCTTGGTAGCTCATGGGTTCAACGTTGAGTATGTCGTTGAGGTCGGTGTTGCGGCACACTACTTCCACTTTCATACTGTCAACCAGCGATACAGCCAACTTGTAGGAGGTGGAAGTAACGAAGTATAGCCAATAGGACGATAGACGAGGAGTCATAACCGGAACAATATATACCCTGCGAGACAATTTGCGCGCTTTGCTAAAACCCAGCAACATGTTTTTGTAATTGAGTATGTCGGGGCCACCTATATCAAAACTTTGATTGTATGTCTTCTCATTGAAAAGCGCTTTTGATAGGAACGCTATTACATCGGCTATGGCTATGGGTTGACACCTAGTCTGAAGCCATTTGGGTGCAACCATTATGGGCAGCTTTTCTACCAAGTCGCGAATTATCTCGAATGAGGCACTTCCCGAACCAATAACGATGCCAGCACGCAGTGTGGTGAAGTTGTAGTTGCCTTTGCCTAGCTCTATTTCTACATTCTTTCTCGATGCCAAGTGGGTAGAGAGATTATCGTCGTTTATTATGCCGCTCAAGTATATTATGTGCTTTATATTGGTTTGCATCATAGCATTGCGGAAATTGATAGCGCTCTCGTGCTCCATTTTTTCGTACTTCTTGCTTGCCGACATGGAGTGCACAAGGTAGTAAGCCCCATCTATGTCTATGGGGATATTACTTAGTGTGGATTTGTCGAGCAGGTCTAACTGAATGATGGAGATGTTTTTCTTTAGAGACTCTGGCGGGTCAAATCGGTTGAGGTCTCTCACACAACACACCACATGGTGCCCTGCTTCTACCAAAACGGGCAGTAGTCTTTTGCCAATGTAGCCTGTGGCACCTGTGAGTAGTATTTTCATAACGAAGTAGGTATAAGATGTGTTATTAAAAAGAGTGTTGGATTTATGGGATTCAGGCCTTACTTCTTTATAGTTGAGTATCCTCCGTCTATATGCATTACTTGCCCAGTAATCCAATTTGCCTTGTCAGACAATAAAAACTCGGCCATATTGGCAACATCGGCAGGATTGCCATTTCTTTTTAGTGGATTTTTTGTAGCATTGGCTTCTCTCTTTTCGTCGGTGCTTAGCAGATTGGCTGCAAGCGGCGTGTTTGTGAGAGATGGAGCAATACAATTGACCCTAATCTTTGGTGAAAACTCTGCGGCCAGTGCTTTTGTTAGTCCCTCTATGGCTCCTTTGGATGCCGAAACTTGTGAATGATACGGAAATCCATTTTGCACAGCAATAGTCGAAAACAGAACAATAGAGGCATTGTCAGATTTTCGTAGTTTGGTGTACACATTTTGTATCACTTTTATTGCACCCACTACCTGCAGTTTGTAATCGTCCACAAAATCAGAAGGAGTTATTCTGCCAAAGGGTCTCAGGTTGATAGACCCTGGGCAGTAAGCAATTCCATCGAGTGTGTCGGGTAGGAAATCGAGTTGCAATGTTTCGTCCAATACATTTAATTGGTGATACGAAATCAAGTTGGTGGTACTGTTTGTTTCTGTGCTATTGTAGGTTCCATACACGCTGTTTCCTTCTGCAGCTAGTTGCGTAGCCAATTGTTTGCCGATGCCCGATGAGGCTCCAATTATTAAATAGTTTGCCATATTGTATGCGTTTGTTTTGTTAAGCGTTTACTTTCTCTTGCTTAACAAACTCTTTGGGCAGATTGTTCTATTAATCTTGTTTTCGATAAGCTATTTACTACGATAAATTTGGCAAAAAATCCATGCCAGCGTATTGAGAATGCGGTGATTTTGCTTCTTTGCCCGCGCAGCAAACCCTGTTTTTGATAGATTTGCACCATCTTCAACCCAATATGTGCAAGATTGACGTAAAAATTGAGCATTATCTATAGAACCAACCGCTTTTCTGATTGAAAAAACTGTTGTTTCTTTTCGAAACATTGCCATGTGACATCACATAGGTCTGTTATTATTTCGAAACAGTGCCATGTGACATCACAATGGTATGTTATTATTTCGGAACATTGCAATGTGACATCACAACGGTATGTTATTATTTCGGAACATTGCCATGTGACGTCACATAGGTATGATATTATTTCCAAACACTGCAAAACTACGTCACATTGGTATGTTTGGAACTATTTTTACTGCTTTTTAGCGTCATTCAGTAGCAAAGTTACAGTTGGAGAGCACTTTTATGAATTCTTTTCCCATGAATGCTTTGCGCAATTGTACAAAACCATGAATTTCTTATATGTTTTGCAACACATTAAGTGCAAACCGGGGGTGAGCAGTCTATTTTTTTCTTGCTGCGCAACACAACGGGTTAGAAAATTGTGCGAGGGAGGTATTGATATAAGGGTGAAACAACTATTCTGTTGGGTAGGGGTAACCTTTTGAATGAAACGGGGGGTATAATTATGATTTAGGCATCTGCTGTTTGCCTGTGTTTTGCTGTAAAAAATAAAAGGCGCACCAGAATGAGCTGAGTCTGGTGCGCCTTTTTTGCGTGTTATTGTATTTGTTCTTCAAGAGAACATTTTACAGCTACTAATAGCTCATTTCAACTATCTTTTTAGCGTCGTCGGGTTTCAACAATCTGTGTTCGCCAAGTCCTATCCAGCCTCGTTCTTTGAATCGTTTGGCTACCTCTTCTGCTGTTCCAGCATAATCGTTGGTATATTCAGATAGTTTTGTTTTTATTCCCAGAGAATGAAAGAACTCTTCTGTTTTTTCTATGGCAACGTTGGCTTTTTCATCGTCAGTTCCGTCAGTCACATTCCATACACGCTCGGCGTATTGAGTTAGTTTGCCTTTCTTTGTTTCGAAATTGTATCGGTAGTGGCTAGGTGCTAAAATGGCCAATGTGCGGGCATGATCTATTCCAAACAGTGCTGTAAGCTCGTGCCCCATCATGTGTACGGCCCAATCTTCTGACACTCCCTTGTTGATCAATCCATTGAGGGCCATGGTGCAACTCCACATAAAGTTGGCTGCTGCTTTGTAATCCGTAGGGTCTTTCATGATGGCAGGTGCCACTTCTATCAATGTTTGCAGAATGCTCTCCGCAAATCTATCTTGCAGAAGACCGCCCATGGGGTAGGTCATGTATTGCTCCATTACGTGCATATAGGCATCGGCAACACCGTTGGCCAATTGGTTTTGAGGGATCGATTTCACAACCTCTGGGTCGAGAATAGAAAACTGAGGAAATAGAGTAGGTCCACCCGAAGCTAGTTTCTCTTTTGTCTCTTTGCGAGTAATCACAAAACCCGAGTTCATTTCAGATCCCGTTGCAGGCAGTGTAAGAACTGTACCAAAAGGCATGGTTTTATTTAGAGGTATTCTCTTGGTCATTATATCCCACGGATTGTCGCCCTCGAACAATGCTGCTGCCGCCAAAAACTTAGTTCCATCTATCACAGAGCCTCCACCAACGGCCAACAGGAAATCTACTTTCTCTTCTTTTATTACCCTTAGTGCGCCCATCAAAACACTGTACTCAGGATTAGGCGGAATTCCTCCATACTCAATAAGGTTGAAGCCTAAGAGAGCTTTGGTTACTTGCTCGTAGATGCCTGTTTTCTTGATACTACCGCCACCATACAACATCATTATTTTCGCATCATGAGGTATCTCTTTTGATAATTTCTTTATTTCACCCTTACCAAATATGATTTTTGTAGGGTTGTTGTATTCGAAGTTGTTCATTGTTGTTGTTGTTTTAATAAGGTTATATTTTCACAATCATTTTGCCTGTGTTTTTTCCAGTGAACAGGTCTATAAAGGCTTGCGGTATAGCGTCGAAACCTTCTACAACAGTTTCTTCATAAGTCAACTTACCTTCTTGTAGCCACTGTCCCAATTGCTGTGCGGCCTCTCCAAATTTGCTTGAGAAGTCGCTCACAATAAATCCTTGCATAAGTGCACTCTTCTTTATGAGGAGCCCCTCTACTCTTGGTCCCATGGGTAGTTCGGTAGCGTTGTAAAGCGATATTGCACCGCAAATAATTACCCTTGCAAATTGATTGATGTTTCTGTGCACAGCATCGGATATGGGGCCTCCCACATTGTCGAAGTAAACATCTACGCCATTGGGAGCAGCCTGGGCTATTGCTTTGTTCATATCTTTTGTGGTGTTGTAGTTGATGGCCGCATCAAAACCGAATTTCGATTTCAGCATCTCCACTTTCTCATCCGAGCCAGCTATGCCAACAACACGGCATCCCAATATTTTTCCAATTTGCCCCACAACGCTACCTACTGCGCCTGCAGCACCCGATACTACAAGGGTCTCGCCCGCTTTGGGCTTGCCTATCTGCGTTAGTCCGGTGTAGGCTGTCATTCCGGTCATACCAATAATGCCTAAGTAGGCTGACAGGGGTTGTATGGCTGGATCTAGTTTCTGCAAGCCCTCGCCAGTAGATATTTGATACTCTTTCCACTCCAACAGGTTGGAAACGAAGTCTCCTTTTTTGAAGTTCTCGTTTTTAGACTCTACTACTTCGGCTACTACGCCCGAGCTGATAGGTTTGCCTAGTTGAAATGGAGGTACATACGAGTCGGCGTCGCTCATTCTGCCACGCAAGTAAGGGTCAACAGATACGAATAGAGTTTTCAACAGCACTTCTCCTTGCATCACTTGGGGCATCTTTTCTTCTATCGATTCAAAGTCTGAGAGTTGGGGTGTCCCTTTTGGGCGGCTTTTTAAAATAATTGCTTTGTTCATAAATTGGATTACTATATTTTGTTTGTTAAAATGATATTTATTCTATGCTTAGCCCATAAAGGGTAATGACACTTTTCATGATGAGGTTGCCATTACCCCTTATTTTTTGGGGATATAAACTATACTGTTAAAACGCTTTGTGTGAGAAATTGTTTTAATAAAGCTAGCGTGTGGAGAAGAGCAAAAAAAAGAATTTGTTATTTGTCTTCTATAAGCGCTCTGTTCAAATGCAAGCTTGCTTGCTTCAATAGTTCCAAGTCGCCTGCATAATCAAGTGCACCTTCTGCTCTTTCATAAGCTTCTTGCGCACTTTTTATTGCTACCTCCTTTACATCTTTGGGCGCAAAGGAGTAAATAGATGTGAGTGCTTTTTGCATGCGTAGCATCACTTCTATATTGCCTGCACCATCTCTTGCTATTGGGCGGAAGGCATCTTCGAAAATATCAGAGGCTTCAATTTCTGGAACTTCTATGCGCGTGTATCTTATATCGGTCAGTGGGTCATTATCATTTTTTTTGAACCACAGGTGAAACAGTCTTACGTAGCTATTGATAATGGATACAGCTGTGCCGGGGTCGTTAATACCTGGCGATAGTGCTCTGCTGGCTATTTCGCTCAGGGCAATGAGCCCAAAGCGTGGGTCGGCATAGTACGACCGAGATTTGCCTATAATGAAAGCTTTGCTTAGTTTTTCTTTTTCGTCGATAGGTATTTCTTCATTTGCCGATACAACATAGGCAATCACTCTATCGGGTGCAACAAATGTGCCTGGCATACAATTGAGGGTGATGATAACTTTTAGCTGAGCGGCCACTTCTTGTAGTCGCTCCATGTTGAGATGCAGAATATAGCCGATTTCATCGCTGTAGATGGGTACGCCTTTGTTCTCTCTTTCAATTACAGGTGAGCCACCCATACGGCGCACTTTTATTCTTTTCTCGAATGTTTTTGTTGTTACATCTTCAATCTTTTGAATGGTGTGCTCAAGGCGTCCGAGTTTCGAAATGCGTTCTACCCATCTAATAAAAGTGAATATAACTAGAAAGAAAACTGCCAGTGTGAGTAGAAACAAAACAAAGTGTCCGGCCTTGCCATAGTATCCGTTTTTGAAAGCAACCGAAGCCACAATACTAAATATGAATGAGCCAATGTAGATGGAGAGGGCATTTTGCGACACATCGTCTGCTACAACCAGCTTAAATGACCGAGGAGTTGCGGTGGAGCTAGCAGCTGCAAAAGCCGATATCATGGAGCCAACTGCAAATATGGCTATTACCAACATGGTTGACGAGAGGGTGTTGAGCAAATCGTCGAGTGATTCATATTTGATATCTGGTGCAATGTCTGTCAAGAAAGTTCCATCGGCTAGTTGCGCTACAAGAGCACCCATAATGGAGAGTAGGCAGAATATCAGTGGTTTGAACCACAGATTTTCTGAAAGCCTATTGTAGTAGAAAATGATATTTTGGCGCATAGAGTAGGTGGGTTTTGAAGATTTAGTGCATTATGGATGTATGCAGCAGTTTATATTTTCTTACTCACATCATCTTCTTCATCAAACCAAAGTGCTTAAAGGGCACATACTTAAAAGGTATATCCAACCAAGTGGGGCTACTCACAACAGCTCTTTGGTGGCTAAATGCCAAGAAGCTCTGATGTCCGTGATAGCTGCCCATTCCGCTATTGCCTACACCACCAAACGGTAGGTAATCGTTGGCTACATGCAGAATGGTGTCGTTTATGCAAGCTCCACCCGATGTTGTGCTGTTCAGTACTTCTTTGGCGGTGTGGTTATTGCCAAAATAGTAAAAAGCCAAAGGTTTCTCGTTCTTGTTGATGTATGCTAGGGGTTCATCTATATTGTCAAAGGTCATCACTGGCAAGATGGGGCCAAATATCTCTCGCTGCATAATCTTGTGTTCGGGTTGTACATTGTCTATAATGGTAGGCGCAATATATCGCTCCTTGAGGTCAACTTCGCCTCCAGCATATATAGTTCCCTCATGCAGCAAATCCGCCAATCTGTTCATGGCTTCGTCATTTACTATGCGCGGAAAGAATCGGCTTTTCTTGATGTCGTGGCCATACATCTCTTTGGTGTGAAACACAATTTTGCTGAGCAATTCATCTTTTATGGAATGGTGTGCAAAAAGATAATCGGGTGCAATGCATGTTTGTCCTGCATTTATGAGTTTCCCAAAGACAATGCGCTTGGCTGCAATGTCTATATTGGCATCTTTGTCCACAATACACGGACTTTTACCTCCCAATTCTAGCACTACGGGAGTCAGGTGTTCTGCAGCTGCTTTCATTACCACCTTCCCCACTGTGGGGCTGCCGGTAAAGAAGATTAGATCGAACCGTTGTTTAAACAGTAGGGTATTGGTCTCTTTTCCCCCTTGAACTAGTGCAATGTAATTGGTGGGAAATGTTTTGGCTATCATCTCCTCCATTAGCTTTGCAACTGTTGGTGTGTCGGGAGAGGGTTTCAAAATGGTGCAGCATCCTGCTGCTATAGCCCCAACAAGAGGATTGAAGAGCAACTGGAAGGGATAGTTCCATGGCGATACAATTAGCGAAACTCCCAGTGGCTCGTATATTATATTGCTTGATGAGGGGCGTAAATAAATTGGTGTTTTCACTCGTTTGGGTTTGGCCCACTTCTTGAGGTGCTTTGTGTGATTGTCTATTTCGCTTAATACTAAACTAATCTCTGTTAAGTAGGCCTCTTCGGGAGATTTATGCAAATCGGTCCATACTGCTGCTTGAATTTTCTCTTGGTACTCAATGACAACCTCTTTTAACTTGCCCAATTGCTTCAACCTAAAGGCCACATCTTTTGTTTGGTTACTGCCAAAGAACGCTCTTTGGCTTTCCAAGTAGTTTACTATTAGCTTTTCCTCTGTTTCTTTCATAGAATTCTTTCTTAACATGGGTTTTACATTTTTCTGCAATTACAGATGCTATTATTCAAGATGCACAGCAGTGTTTCTCTACAGTTGATTGCAATTTTCAATTCTAGGAATTACACCCGCTGCTACCCCCAATTTATCTAAGTTCTTATATGCCACTTCTGCTAAACTCGAAGTCTTCTCCAATGCTTCTATTTTCTCCAAATCGCTCGTTTCATAAATACGATCGAGGGCTTGTTTGGTATTCTGGTTGGTTGCAATTATTTCGAACCTATTAGCAAATGCTGTAATGTTGCTATCGAGCGGCAATATCTCTTGTGTTGGAGTATAAAGCATCCAGGTGCGGCATGTAAACATAGTGTATTTATGCTCGGGGAGGTAGGTAGTAAAGAATTTGTGTGCCTTTTGCAATGATTCTTCAATTTTCTCAGGTCTTAAATCTGCATCTGTTGTGATGTGAACATTGATGATGGGCAATCCTTCAGGGAAACGTTGTTTCATTTGGTCAGACAAGGGCATATAATCGTAATCTGCACGCTCAATCTCTGCAAAAGAGAAGTGAAACTTCTGAAACCTCAGTGAGCCCAAGTCAAACATTTCGCCTTTGTAGATAAAGCGCAACCACAGCACATCGCGTTGGCTCACACCATATTCGTTATGAGCATGGTAGTAGCGATTGATGCGAAAGTTGAGGTCTTGTATGCTGTCGTAGAATATATTGGTAGGGATGTTTTTGCTATCGAAATGCTTTTTGAGAGGAATCAATTCGTACAAGAGTGTATGTAGTCTTTCCTTCACTGGTAAATCCTGCAAAGGATTGTCAGGAAAATCATATTGGTAAGGTTGCTCAATGCTCGGTGCAAAGTCTTCCGGGAATTGAGCCTTAGTATATGCTACAAAGTCGCTGTCAAAGTTGGCTCTGGTTATTATCTCTACTATCTTACGTTTCATCACATTGGGGTCAGCTTTTATTATATTCGTTTGCTACTATGAAGATAGGACAAATTTATTGGATCGTCAAATATTTTCATGCTGCACGGTAGATTAATGGGGGCTCTTTAGTAATATTACCGTTTTAGCTATTCTCTTTTACTACAGTCAAGGTACAGTTCGCACCTAACGGAGTTCTTGATAGGCATGATAATCAGTTTAGTGTTATTCCGACGCGTAGCGAGAAATCTGCCTGAATAATTGACAATTGACACTTTAACGCGTAAGCTGTTAGTTGTAAATCCCTGTCGTTCCAATACGCAAGTGAGGAATCTTTGGAATAACATACTGCCGGATGTAAACAATTAGCACACGGATGATACAGATGCGACTGATGCACACTAATAAATGCTCTCACAATAAACCCATTTACCACTAATCCTAAAGGGTGGTAACCAATGCTTCAAAAAAAGCCATCAACACACAGTAGGCAGGTACCCTGATGTAGCGTTACAAACGCTATGCCATAACACCATTCCCGCAATGCTGACGGTGCAGGCGGTTGCAAACCAGCGGTGGGGGGGGGGGAATGGCTTGTAGCGAGTCAAATTATTTATTGCAGGCATTAAAATATAGCGAACAAATTATTTTGCATGTGCCCCGTAATGGGCATCCATTGCTGTCCGGTTGTAAAGCAAAAAAAGCGTATCCCCTATTGCTTGAGGATACGCCTTGTAAAACATTTGGGCTGTGTAGTATTACTTTTTTCTACGAAGAGCCCTCTTTAAGGAGTCATCTTTTGTTGCTTATTGTTGGTAGTTTCATACCAATACTACTTAAACTCGCTAAATATAACTTCCTTAAATATCTCGCTCACTGTTGGGTGTGGAAACACAACTTCTTTCATTTCCTCCAGTGTCATCTCTTGCTCTATGGCCATGCAAGCACCATAAATCATTTCGCTACTGGGGTTGCCAAACATGTGCACACCCAATATTTCTCCATATTTCTCACCAATCAGCACTTTGCAAAACCCACTGAAACGTTCGTTTTCTATTGCAAATCGTCCAGCATAGGTCATTGGCAGTTTTGCTACTTTATAAGCAATGCCTTTTGCTTTGGCAGTCTCCTCAGTTTCGCCTACTCCTGCCACTTCGGGGCTTATATAGACTACTCCCGGAATGGCATTGTAGCGCATTATATCGTTACCTCCTGTAATATTGTTTACCACCACTTCGCCTTCGCGGCTAGCTGTATGAGCCAGTAGCGAAAATCCAGTTACATCGCCTGCAGCAAATACATTGGGCACGTTGGTACGCATTTTCTCATCTACTTTTATACCACCTCTGTCCAACTCTATATTCAAGTTTTCTAACCCCACACCTTTGGTCACAGGACGACGACCCACACTTAACAATATTTTTTCGCCTTTAACTGATTCTGTTTTTCCTTCTTTTTCAAAAGTCACACTATTGCCATCTACTTTTGTTACTTTGGCTTCTAGGTGGAAATCGATTCCTTTCTTTGCAAAGTAATCACGCACCAAAGCTGATATCTCACCATCAAGACCACCCAGTATCTCGGGAAGCATCTCCACAACAGTCACTTTTGTGCCCAATCCTTGATAGAAACAAGCAAATTCCATGCCGATAACACCTCCACCAATCACGACAAGTGATTCGGGGCGTTCTTTCATCTCTAGAATCTCACGGTTGGTCAAGATTACGTCTCCTGCTTCTTTCAATCCTGGTATGGGTGGCACCGAAGCTTCAGATCCGGTAGATATTAATACGTTTTTGGCAGTATATTTTTCTCCATTACAAGATACTACTACACCCTTGTCGCTACGGCTTTCAAGTATGGCTTCGCCTTCAACAACTTCTACCTTGTTCGATTTCATCTTCATCTTCACACCGCCAACTAGCTTGCGAACCAGTTTGTTTTTTCGAGCCACCATTTTGCCGTAGTCAAAACTAACATTGTCGGCTAGCACACCAAACTGTTCTGCCTCTAAGGCATGTTCATACATTTTTGCACTATAAAGCAGTGCTTTGGTAGGAATACACCCCTCGTTGAGGCACACACCGCCCATTGTTTTCTTTTCAAATAGAGCAACTTTCAATCCTTTGCTACCTGCGCGTTCTGCTGCTACGTAACCGGCCGGACCTCCGCCAATGATTATCAAATCAAACATCTGTTTTCTGTTTTTTGGTTATCTATTATTTGTTTTATTCTTTTTATCAAAGGTACATTATTTAAATGTAAAAGAGTAAGCGTTTTGAGACAATAGTGAGTTGAACAAAAGTTTGTTGTTTGTGACATGGGTAAATATTCACGCATTCTAAAAGACTCTTTCTTACTTTTCCTAAGATTTCTTGCTTATCAACAAATTAACAAGACAATCTGTTCAAACGCTCAATGTTTTTATCAATTGTGTTCATTGATAGTATGCTAGCACTAAAGACAAATGAAAACAGAGAGCTTATAATTTGCTGCGCTAACCATACAGGCAGCAATAGATTTATATTATGCAATCTGCTACTATTTTTTGACCCAAAAGATAGTTTGCAGATACTATTTTTTTAGAATATGTCAAAAATCATTGCTTTTATGTCATTCCAGTTGGCTTTGAAAAAAATTGATATCGTAAGTTTGTAGTCATTAAAAAATGGTTTGTCAAGTTTAGGTGATTTTGGTTTAAAAAACAATTTTTTAAAATGGTAGTCAAATTAAGGCTGTTGTAAAATGCGACAGCCTTAATTTTTTATTTTTATAGTGCTAACAACAATCATGGCTGCTACAACTAAGCTATTCTTTGCTCGTTTGCAAAAGTACAGGTTGCCACCTTTAGCTGCAAGCCAGCATAGGTAATTTAAGAGAGACGCAATAAATTAGCGTCTCCACGGCTGTACATACCCACCACTGTACCTGATTCCTCATCTATCTGTGCTTATCAGTCGCATCTGTGTCATCCGTGTCATCCGTGTTGCATTTTTTTTATATGCGACAGTATGATATTCAGGCAGATTCTTCTCGCTCGTCGGAATGACAAGGGAAATAATTGAAAAATGAAAAAGGAGAATTGAAAATGGAGTCAGTGTATGCGGTATGTGCTTTGGGAATGACTTAAAGTACAATGTCATACTACGTACCAATGACATGTTTTTGCAATATACTATATAACTGACGATAAAACATTTCGTTTTGACTTATTAACTGATTAAAGCGAAGTGTCGGAATGGCTAGGTTTTATAAGTTTCGTTCTTAATTCTTAATTCTTTGCGTCTTTTGTGCTCTTTGTGCTCTTTGTGGTTAAAAAAATGGCCATAGGCCATCAATGCTCTTCTCTAATTTCTAGTTTCTAATCTCTATTCTCTATTCTCTATTTTCAACTTCTTAGTCTCTTTCAGAAGCATTTTGAAGAAAAAAGACAGAAAGATGTATTAAATACACCAAATAATTTTGTTTAATAGAAAAAAGGATTAATTTTACGGTTCGTTTATCTATTTAATCCTACTTGCTCATAACGAAGAGTACTTAAAATAATTGAAACACATCAAAAACTAAGTTATATATTAACTATATATTGAATACAAGAGACCGATAAACCAAATTTATAAAAATAGATGCCAATGCAAGTTTAACTCCTCTAACTTTGATGCTGAGACACTCTAGCTCTACAAAAGCTTTAATAAAAAAACAAAAATGATTGTCTCTGCAATGGGTTTCTCAGCACTCTCTTTTCGGAGATTGCTTTTGTAAGGGTACTGATAAGAGTTATTTTTTTAAGCGTTGTTATTTGTCAGATTAAATCTTGTAGTAGTATATGTTTTTTATTTGATGAGCAAATTGTGGCTCGATGTTTTGTAATTATAATATGTAAAGGTGTTTTGTAATGAGCTTTAGTAGCGTTTTGCTGTTTCATTCTGCTTCTTTCGAAAACACCTTGTAAACCGCGATAAGCAAGCATGCATTTCTTGGTTTATTGATTTAGTTATTTATTAATAGCCTATATATAAAACATACTAACAATGTTTTTGCGACATGATACGCTCCTTTGTTTTTATGGACAATCTGAGGTACTCAAAAAACAAATATTTATCTCAGGGACTAAATAATAATGTTATATGCAAATTATAAAAATTATCATATCAGAATGAAACTACATTACCAAATTTTTTCTTTTTTTCTTTTACTCATTACAGGTTGTTCTATATCAGCAGACTATGATAAGCCTAGACATGCAGAATATCCTGTTGCTGGCGTCCCCTTTAATCAGGTTCGTGTAACCGACAATTTTTGGCTGCCCAAGATAGAAACCAACCGAATAGCAACTATACCCATTTCATTTGCAAAATGCGAGGAAATGGGGCGTATGGATAATTTTCTGATTGCAGGCGGTGAAATGGAAGGTAAAGTAAAAGGAGGCATGCCCTTTGACGATACCGATTTGTATAAAATTATCGAAGGGGCTTCGTATTCCATGACAACCATTCCAGACCCCATTTTAGATGCCTACACAGATTCGGTGATAGCGATAATTGCAAAAGGACAAGAGGCCGATGGATATCTTACTACTTATAAAACTATAGATCCTACCTATTCACCAGCCGAGTGGTGCCCTCCTGGAGACAGGTGGGAGGGTCTTGAGAAAAGTCATGAGCTATACAATAGTGGCCATCTGTTCGAAGCTGCAGCAGCACATTATTATGCAACGGGCAAGAGAAACTTACTTGACATAGCCATTAAGAATGCAGATTTATTGGTTACTGTTTTTGGAGCCGGAAAGAACGAAGACGTTCCGGGTCATCAGATTGTAGAAACAGGTCTTATAAAGCTTTATTTGATAACAAATAAAAAAGAATACCTCCATTTAGCACGTTTCTTTTTAGACAACCGTGGGCACGCAACCAACCGGAAGCTTGGTGGTACATACAATCAAGATCACAAACCAGTTTTGCAACAAGACGAGGCCGTTGGGCATGCTGTACGTGCTGCCTACATGTATGCTGGCATGACAGATGTGGCTGCCTTGTACGATGATGAGGCCTATAAAAATGCAGTGGGAAAGATATGGGACAATACTGTTTCAAAAAAAATGTATATCACTGGTGGTATTGGTGCCATACACAACGGCGAAGCTTTTGGAGAGAACTACGAGTTCCAAATTTGACAGCATACAACGAAACTTGTGCTTCAATAGCCAATGTTTATTGGAACTATCGCATGTTTTTGCTGCATGGCCACTCAAAATATATTGATGTGCTAGAGAGAAGTCTCTACAATGGCGTAATAGCCGGAGTGGCACTCGATGGTAAGCACTTCTTTTATCCAAACCCTCTGCAATGCGATATGCAATATCGATTCAATACCGGAAAAAGCTTAGTGCGTGAGCCTTGGTTTGATTGTTCTTGTTGTCCTACAAATTTGTGCCGTTTTATGCCCTCTGTACCAGGTTATATATATGCCCAACAAAACAGCAATTTGTATGTAAATCTTTTTGTTGAAAGCAATACCGCAATAGAAATTGATGGAATACTGGTAGAAGTAGCACAAAAAACCGAGTATCCATGGCACGGAGATGTGGCAATTTCAATCAATCCAAAAGAGAAAAAAGCTTTTACCTTGAAAGTACGTGTACCAGGGTGGTCTGTTGATAAGCCTGTGCCTTCTGATTTGTACACATACGCTACAGCATTGAATAAGAGGCCAACCATTTCAATTAATGGTGCTTCTGTAAATTACACTGTCGAAAACGGTTATGCTACTTTGCATAGAGAGTGGAGCGAAGGAGACAATGTAGCTGTGTCGCTACCAATGGAAGTGCGCAGAGTAAAGGCCAATGATTTGGTAGAAGCCGATAGAGGCAAAGTTGCCTTAGAGCGAGGCCCAATTGTTTATTGTGTAGAGGAGGTCGATAATAGTGGTATTGATAGAATAAGCGTATCTCAGAAAACTATTTTCGCATCTCAATTTCACCCCAACTTGCTCTCTGGAATAGAGGTTGTTACAGCATCTGGAGATTCAAAAGAAGAGATTTTTACTGCTGTCCCCTATTTTGTTTGGAACAACAGAGGGGCCAATAAAATGAATGTTTGGTTAGATGAAAGTAATTAATTAATAACAAAGAGCTATGAGAAAAAATGTACTCCCTCTTTTACTAATCGTATTCTCCCTCTTAGTTGTATCATGTGGAGATAGTTTCGAAAAGAGAAAAAATGTGACAAGTCCTTACCCAATTCAGCCTGTACTATTTACACAGGTTGAGGTCTCAGATAGTTTTTGGGCTCCACGTCTCAAAAACAATCAAGCTGTAACCATACCCATTGCTCTGCACCAATGCTACATTACTGGTAGGGTTGACAACTTCAAGAAAGCGGGAGGATCGATGGAGGGTTATTTCGATACCGAATACCCTTTTGACGACACAGATATTTATAAGATTCTCGAGGGAGCTTCGTATTCTATACAACTGTATCCAAACAAAGAATTGGAGTTGCAGATGGATACTTTAATAGATTACATACAGCAAGCACAAGAACCCGATGGCTATTTAATGACTGCCCGTACTGCTGCAAAACCAGGTGAGCTGCACGGATGGATGGGAGAAAAGCGCTGGGTAAAAGCACCAAAGCTTAGTCACGAGCATTACAATTCTGGACATCTCTATGAAGCAGCTGTAGCCCATTATCAAGCAACAGGAAAAAGGACACTACTAGATGTTGCCATTAAGAACGCAGACCTATTGGTAGAAGAGTTTGGACCCGGTAAGTTGTCTTACGAACCAGGACACCAGATTATTGAAATGGGACTAGCAAAGCTATATAGCGTAACAGGCAAACAAGAATACTTAGACCTTGCTAAGTTTTTTCTTGATATCCGTGGGCAAGGAAAAGGGCGCGCATATAGTCAGTCTCACCTACCCGTAGTGGAGCAAGACGAGGCTGTTGGGCATGCTGTGCGTGCTGCCTACATGTATGCTGGCATGGCTGATGTGGCTGCTTTTACTGGAGACCCATCCTATATGAATGCCATCAATACTATATGGGAAAACATGGTTTCCAAAAAATACTATATAACTGGTGGCATTGGGGCCACTTCAGATGGAGAGGCTTTTGGAGCCAACTACGAATTACCAAATATGACAGCCTATTGCGAAACATGCGCCTCTATTGCCAATGTTTATTGGAACTACCGTCTGTTTTTGCTTCACGGAGATTCTAAATACTACGATGTGTTGGAAAGAACACTTTACAATGGCGCAATTGCTGGTATCAACCTTACTGGAGATAAGTTTTTCTATCCAAACCCACTGGAGTCAGCAGGACAACATGCGCGTAGCGAATGGTTTGGTTGTGCTTGTTGTCCAAGCAATCTAAGCCGGTTTATGCCATCGATACCTGGTTATGTGTATGCACAAAAAGACAATAATGTTTATGTAAATATGTTTGTAGAGAGCAACTCAAACTTGGTGGTTGACGGAGTAGATGTTGCCATTTCTCAAACAACCAACTATCCTTGGGATGGCAATATAACGATAGGCATTGACCCAAAAGGAAAGAAAGATTTCAACATCATGATTCGTATTCCCGGATGGCTACGCAATCGTCCTGTGCCAAGCAATCTGTACACCTACCTTGCAAGCCAAACCAAACAACCCGTTTTAAAAATAAATGGTGTGGAAACACCCTTTAAAATAGGAGCCAATGGGTATGCATCTGTTGCTAGAACTTGGTCCAAAAATGATAAAATAGAAGTTTTGTTCCCAATGGATGTTCATCGTGTTGTGGCCAATGAAAAGGTAAAAGATAATCTAGGGAAAGTTGCATTAGAGAGGGGTCCTGTAGTTTATTGCCTTGAGTGGGCAGATAATAGCGGCGAGGTGTTGTCTGCTGTACTCCAAGACAATGTCTCTATAACAAGCAAGTTCGTTCCTGAAAAACTAAACGGAATTGTACAACTAGAGGCAGCGGCCAAGTGTGCTCGTAGCGACAATCAAAATAAAGTTGTCATTGAGAACAAGCACCTCACAGCAATTCCCTACTATGCTTGGGCCAACAGGGGCTCAGGAGAAATGGCTGTCTGGATTGCAAGAACCACAGACACCCCCCGCCCACAACCCTTAACATCTACTCCACCCAAATAATAGCTGGTGCAATGTCGCATCTATAATGAAAATTAACTCAGCTAATATATACGAAACAACATTTTAATAAATTGAATATGATTGCATCTGGATTTCAAACCATCGACTATG
>CAYVLC010000025.1:8895-24557 GCA_964452155.1 uncultured Dysgonomonadaceae bacterium | reverse complement strand
TGCCGATGCTTGGGAATATTGACCGTAAATCAATTGATTGCGCTTGCAGATAGTAGGTGCCAATTACTGCAATAGGACCAAAGAAGAGAAAGGCAAAGAAGTCTCCCCAACCTTTATAGCCATAGGGACGGTGTCCCAATGTGTAGAAAAGGGCTGATAGTAAGGAGAAGAAACCCACAATTAGAAACACCACAATCGCAACCAATCCAATGGTGTAAAAGAGTCGCAACAGCAACACCAATCCCGACATCATCGTTATCAATGTGGTGAAACCAATGCCTACTTTCATTTGATGAGGCGATATCTTACCACTTTGCACACCGCGCATCGGGCCAACTCGTCCTCCCGTTCGATCCGTGCCTTTCACATAGTCGCCCAAATCATTGGCCAAATTCGACAATAGTTGCAGCAATAGGGCAGTAGTTAGGGTGAGCAATGCAGAGGTTAAATCAAATCGCCCAACATGTAGCGCCAAACCACTTCCCAAAATAACTCCGGCAGCAGCCAAGAAGAGTGTACGTGGGCGGAAAGCTGATATCCATGCTTGAATCAATGTTTTGTTGTTACTCGTCGTGTTCACAGTGCTTATGTTATACAATAAATTTAGATGTTTGGAATAATACTTATTTCAGTATTATTTAAAAAAAAAGCTTTTGTTTAGAGATTATAATCGTTTAAAAGAAGGGACTTGCTTATGTTACTTTATGGCTTTGTCCGTTTTTACAATTATTCCAATTCTGGCTTTTATTATAAGTTTCTACCAAGTTTACTCTTATGCTTCACAAAGATACTTCTATTTTTTTAATTCATAAATACCTTGCATTTATTCTAAGGTCTAATCTTCAAAAGAGCTTTCTGCTCATGTTCTCATATCCAAAAACAGTGCTTCTCTATTTTACCTTACAATCTATTGTGATTATTCAACTTGAACAACGGAAAACTTACCAGCAATAATATATTGGTGTAATTGCAAAATAATATTTCTATACGACGATATTCGTTTACTATAATTGCGTTTCGCAAAACTAATTATCGATATGTGTTCACTGTTTCTGCATTACCAAAAAGCTATAACACAAACGTGTTTGCTATTTTCACGTTTAGCAAAAGTGAAAACAAAGGCCTGCTTACTACTTTCGTGCTTTGCAAAACCCATAACACAACTCCTATCACTATAATTGTTGTGTGGAGGGGTGCTTGCTGTATTGGCAGAGCAACTCTTCCCTCTATGGGGATAAGCCTCTTTAATTGCAGAGCTCTCTTTCCCATTAGGGTTTGATGCTTCTTATATGGCAGAGGCCACTTTCCCGTCTGGGGTTAATTACTCTGCCATGACAGAATGATGGTTCTTGCACAGGAAAATACCCTCTGCCATTGCAGTTCTTCCTCTCCCACACTACAAGAGTAGTAAATGCACATTGTTTGTTGGTTTTGAAATTAACGAAGAGAGCTATAGCATATGGTTTATTGGTATTGTTTTTTGCAAAAGTAGCAATCACTTATCTTTTATGGGTTTTGTAATCCGCTAAAAGATTGATCAGAGTGGTTTTGTAGATTTCGCTTTTTGCAACTATAGCAAACACTCTGCAATAATGGGTTTCGATGTGTTATAATTCAGGTAAATAATAGGCAGGGAAAGGTTAGGTTAAAATAATAATCAACCTTCTTTTAAGTACATTATATTATACAACTTTCAAAATTATTTATTTAAGAAGTCGTTTTTTTTATCACATAAAAGCCTTTTTGTTCACATTTATTTGTATTTTTGTATGTCCAGCATATCTTCTTAAAATGAGATAGCCATAATCTGACAAAAACACAAAAGTAGTAACTAATAAGTAACAAAATGAGAAGATTTTTATCAATGATTTTATGCATGATGGTTATATGTAATATAGCCTATGCACAAAGAGATGTAAAGGTTGTGGAGCAAGCACAAAGTAATGTCTCCACTTCAAATGAAAAAGTTATTAAACGTAAAGTTGCAATTGGGAGATTTTCAAATGAAACTCAGTATGCAAAAGGGATCTTTTATGACAAGGAAAATGATCCTATGGGAAAACAAGCATTGGATATTCTATCCTCAAAGCTTGCAGCATCTGGAAAGTTCTTACTATTAGAAAGGAGTGATTTGTCAACACTATTAGAAGAGAGTGAGAAAGGCGGTAATGCTTTATCAACTCTAGGGGCTGATTATATGATAATTGGTTCTATAACAGAGTTTGGTCGAAAAAATGTAGGTAAGTCTGGAGTTTTTAGTACCAGCAAAACTCAAACGGTTGAGGCAGCTGTTACAGTTCGTTTAATTGATGTTTCTACAGGATTGATTATCTATTCGGATGAAGCAAGAGGATCTGCCGATCTAACTACAAAAACAACTATGGGAGTAGGAGGTAGGGCTGATTATGATGCCACTCTTAGTGACAAAGCTATATCAGAAGCTATTGGACAACTGGTTGAAAACATCATAAATAAGTCTACAGATAAGGCTTGGAGAACATACTTTCTTGCTTTTGAAGAAGATGCAGTCTTAATTGCTGGTGGTGCTAGTCAAGGAATAGAAGTTGGCGATATATTCACTATTAAATCAAAAGGAAAAAGTGTGAAAAACCCTCAAACGGGTTTAATGATAGAGCTTCCAGGTAAAGAGATAGGAACTGTAACCATTCTATCTTCTGGAGGAGATACAGCTGAAACGGAATATTCTTTTGTGGAGGTATCTTCAAATACAGATATAGATGTCGATAAACTAACTGAGTATTTTATAGAGGAAATAAAGTAATAAAGCTATGAAATTAAAATTAATATTTGCATTAGGGCTTGTTCTTTTACTGTGTGGCTGTAGAGCTCATTATCCCGTAGCACAACAGAGCGGAAAAGATGATGTTGCATATTTACTCTTTGTGAGTCAAAAAGATTATGCAAAAAAAAATGTTGCAGTTTCTTTAGATGGTGAAAAGGCTTTTGAAGCAAAAGTTGTAAAAGCAAAAGATTCATATCGTAAGGGTACATCTTACGCAATAGCAACTGGAAGAAGAAAAATAAATGTGGAGTATAAGGGTACTTCAATTTACAATAAAGAAATATTTGTCTCTACACAAGAAACCAAAATAATAACATTGCCATGATAAAGAAGTTTTTATTAATAGGAGGTTGCATTCTCGCTCTAGCCTCTTGTTCTTCTACAAAAAACATGTACTCTTGGTACAACTATGAGGATATTACTTATAAATACAGTAAGAAAAGCACCGATGAGTTGCAAGTAAAACTGTTGGAGGAGTACCAAAAAATAACCCATAATCAAAAAGGTCTACGAGCAGTAGTTCCTCCGGGTTTGTATGCAGAGTATGGTTTCCTTCTTTATAAAACTGGAAAAAATGATGAGGGACTTTCTTTTTTGAAAGAAGAGATTAAGCTGTATCCCGAATCAGAGAAATATGTATCAAGAATAATTAAACAATTAGAGCAATGAAAAATTATTTTACTATTACAATTGTCGCAATACTCTTGTCATCATGTGCTCAAGGCGTAGGCATAACAAGGGGTGTACAATACGCACAAATGTATGAAGAGAATCCTACTTCTATTGTTATTATGCCACCCATAAATCAAACGAATTCTGTAGAAGCAAAAGAGTTTTTTTATACAACATTGTATATGCCTCTTTGTGAAAAGGGATATTATGTATTCTCTCCCTATCTTACAATGGAGATGCTTCAATCTGAAAGTGCTTACGATAGTGAAATGTTCCTAGAAAGTGATCTTGGCAATTTCAATAGGGTGCTTGGTGCAGACGCTGCTATATTTACAATAATAAAGTCTTGGGATAGAAATAGCCTATTGGGATACTTAACTGTTGGTGTGGAGTATGTTTTGAGATCTACAACTACGGGAGAAACTCTGTATCATCGAGAAGGCTTGATACAAGTTGATACAAGTGTAAATGGTGGTGGAGGTGGCCTTGTTGGGTCTTTAGTAAACATGGCTGCAACTGCTATTACCACAGCAATGACAGATAAGGTTGTTGCTGGAAGAAAATGTAATGCCTTTGTCTTGAGTGATATGCCTGTTGGTAAGTACAATGCAGCTTTTGGTCAGGATAGTGAAGTTTTAGCAGGAGCTAAATTCATAAAAGCAACGGTGAAATAAACAACTTATCTGATGAAAACTATTCATATTTAGTCTCAAAGGCTTGTTATTATAAGAAAAAAGACGGTTGAAAGGTGATGCCTTTTTACCGTCTTTCGTCTTTTCTTATATATATAGTGTTTACTAAGTTGAGCTATTTTACAGAAGCTTTCATTAGTATGCTCTAGCAAAAACAACCCTCTGTGTAGATGGCTTGCCTGTAACCATGCACTCGCCAGGAGTTTTGTCTCCTTCCAAAGGAATGCACCTAACTGTAGCTTTGGTTTCGTTCTTTATGAGTTCTTCTGTTTCGGCTGTTCCATCCCAGTGGCACATCAAGAAACCACCTTTCTCAATCTCCACCTTAAATTCTTCGTAGCTATCTACATTGCGGGTAACGGATGTGCGATAGTCAAATGCTTTTTGATAGATGTTCTTTTGCATCTCTTCTAGCAAGTTTTTGATGTACTCCTCTATGCCTTCTTGAGGTAGGGTCTCTTTTGTAAGCGTGTCGCGACGAGCAATTTCGATGGTGCCATTCTCTAAATCCCTGCCACCCATTGCCAAACGAACAGGCACACCTTTCAATTCGTATTCAGAGAATTTCCAGCCTGGTTTTCTGTTGTCCGAGTTGTCATATTTCACGCTTACGCCAAGGGTTTTTAGTCTTTTCACAATCTCAGCTACCTTTTCGTTTATCATATCCAACTGTTCATCGTTTCTGTAGATAGGAACAATCACCACTTGGTAAGGAGCCAACAAGGGAGGTAGCACCAGTCCATTGTCATCGGAGTGAGCCATAATCAGAGCCCCAATCAATCGGGTGGAAACACCCCACGATGTAGCCCACACATGTTTACGCTCACCATCTTTGTCTGAAAACATTACATCAAATGCCTTTGCAAAGTTTTGGCCTAAGAAGTGCGATGTGCCCGACTGCAATGCTTTTCCATCTTGCATCAAAGCTTCAATGGTGTATGTATCTAATGCACCAGCAAAACGTTCCGATGCCGATTTCACACCTTTCACTACTGGCATAGCCATGTACTTTTCGGCAAACTCAGCATATACATCCAGCATTTTGCGTGTCTCTTCCACTGCTTCTTCTTCTGTGGCGTGAGCAGTATGTCCTTCTTGCCAAAGGAATTCTGCAGTACGCAAAAAGAGGCGCGTACGCATTTCCCATCTCACCACATTGGCCCATTGGTTGATGAGTATGGGCAGGTCGCGGTACGATTGTATCCAATTGCGATAGGTGCTCCAAATAATGGTTTCTGAAGTAGGGCGTACAATCAACTCTTCTTCTAGCTTAGCATCTGGATCAACGATGATACCTTTTCCATCAGGATCGTTTTTTAATCGATAGTGAGTCACCACAGCACATTCTTTGGCAAAACCCTCCACATGGTCGGCCTCTTTGCTGAGAAACGATTTGGGAATAAAGAGCGGAAAATAGGCATTCTCATGTCCTGTTTCCTTAAACATATCGTCCAGTTGACGTTGCATTTTTTCCCAAATAGCATATCCATAAGGCTTGATAACCATGCAGCCGCGCACAGCAGAGTTTTCTGCTAAGTCAGCTTTGAGCACCAAGTCCAAATACCATTGTGAATAATCTTTACTGCGTGGAGTTAAATCCTTCAATACCTTTGCCATAATATATGATGTAGTGTGTTATGAGTTATATCTTTTAGTTTCAGAGTGCAAAGATAAGAAAAGGAATTTAGAGTTAAGAGTTAAGAAGTAAGAATTATGAATTGGAGGTAGAAAGTTAAAAGTTTGTTGGTCAAAGCGGAATGTATTGGGAAATAGAGGTGTGGGTTGTGGTTGGTTCTTTAGGTTTTTGGTGATGAGTTATATCGTAACTGTTGGTATTGATGATGGGGATATATGCGTACATCTAATTCATTGCAAGTTAGTCGATAAACATTATTTAAATCGTGTAAGAAGTATTGATATAAATAGTGACTTAGAATGTTTGTTTTAAAGCCAATCAAATCAATGAGTGAAAATAATCGGCAGTCTCTTTTAACCCATTGTTGCGAAGAATATCTAACACTTCGTAATGGTTATATGGAGGTTTTTCTTGTTCAAAACAAGACTTCTAAATGCTTCAAGGGATATGTCATGATTCAAATCAATGATGTCAGTGAAAAAATCATCAGGTGCTTTTGCTTTCAGACCGAAATTTTCAAGATAGTCGTTCGGGAAGTCATTTAGATTATTAGTTATGATAAGATTTGCATTTGTTTTGATAGCTGCTGCCAATACGTGTCTATCATCCTTGTCTGGGAGTTCTAAACTTTCTATCAAGGCCTCATAATGTTCGACTAATGCATCAGGAAATGCTAAAGTCATATCGTTTGCCCTTTTATTTGCCACAGCTTCATTTATTCCTTTTCTAATCATAACAGTATGTCATTCTTCGAAAATATTTTGGCTCCACTTTGGTGTGTATAAATCATGATGTGCAAACCACAATAGTAAATCTCTTGTCCAAAGAGGATAAATCACATTTGTATCTAATACACACGTAAACGCAATACTATAAATCATATAATCCGTCTTTTTCGTCGTTTTCCATTATCTGGCTAATTAAGCGAGCTTGTTCAGCTTTCATTTCTTTTCTATAAGAAATAACATCTTCATATTTTATTCTTCTATGTTTACCTACTTTTGTAAATGGTATTTTGCCAGTCTCTAGTAGTTTCACAATATGTGGTCGCGAGCAACCTAGTATCTCTGCTGCTGCTTGAGTAGTAACTTCTGTGGCTACTGGTACAATTGATATTGGCTTCCCTAGGCTCATTTCTTTAAGAATACTAGCCAAGAATTTTAATGCACTTAGAGGTATCCTTATTTTCTCTTGAGTTTCTTCTATTTCTATTTCAGGATTTTCGCCTTTTACAGCGTTGATACTTGAAATTAAGGCATCATAAGACTGCATCGCAGTCTTTTGATCCTGTTTTGTGGGTTTTAGTATGTTATCTATAGCTTTCATTTTGATTGATTGTTTAATTTACATTGCAAATATAAACGAAACAAACGAAACCTCCAAAACAAACGAAACAAATAATCTTAAATAAATTGCTTACTACATCTTTAATACAGAAAGCAAAGTCAACTTGTTTGAATGTTGAAAAAGAGTTATGTATCAATAAATCAGGTTGATATATGAGACTCAACCCTTATTTTCTGTCTTCACACTTTCTCTGCATCCACTTCCACCACTTCCATCTTCAAAAAACGTGTTTTGAACATCGTAAAATAAAGAAGTATGTAAAGCAATACCACAACGAGGGCATTGCCAAGAAGATAATCTAGAAAACCAACACTTGATAATACTGTGTGATAGAAACTAGAAACAATGATATAGAGAAATGGGGCAACCAAGAACCCATATGAAAAACTCGACATCTTTATGGTCTTATCTTCATTGTCACTCAAATCAACAACAAGTGGTTTGCTACCACCAGCCCATCTCTGCTTGAGCACAACTTTGTGTTTCCCTGCCGATACTTCAAATTGTGCTGTTTGGTCGATACCCACATGTCCTATTTTCTCTCCATCAATATAAATTTGGGTTTTTTTCTGTTGATTCGTCCATTCGTAAGGGCGTATTATTGCAATTTTTGCCATAAGAGCAGTGTTGTTTATTGTTTATTGCTGATATGTTTTGTGCATCGAGGTTCTTTATGTATCAGCAAGGTAAGGGGGGGTGGAGGAGACTCTTATCCAACCTGTTTAGCCTTCACACCATCTGTCACTTCTTCCACCTCTTCTAGTTTAAAATAATGTTTCCTGTATAATGTAAACATAAGTAACACAATCAAAAAGATAGTAACAAGCAGCAAAGTGAGAGGGTTTGATATCATTCCGTTGTTCAAATTTAAATGCGAACTGTTTCTGTATTCGTAAACTTTCATGCCCACAAAGACTGCAGCAGTTACAGAGGTGAAAAAAGTATATGCAAGAGTTGACATTTTTATGATATTGTCCTCATTTTTCTTCACATTTACTACTAGGGTATTGCTGCCGCCTATCCAATTGCTTCTCACCTCTACAGAGTGCTTACCAGGCGAGACCTCAAACTGAATAATCTCACCAGGAGCAATAGTTCTAATTTTCTCGTTGTCGATATAAACAAAGATGTTCTTAGCTTGGCTAAACCATTGGTTAGTACGTACTATTGTAATTTTTTGCATATCGATAGGCGGTTAGGTGGTTGTTATTGTGTTAATAAACTTCTCGTTGTACGATGGTCTTACTGCCCAAAAAGCTTGTACGTTCAAATATACAAAATATTTTATTGTTGGTAGCTTTTGTTAAGGACTTATTTTGTGGAAGAGGGCGGGGGAGGTGAACGCAGTATGAGTTGTGGGGGTTGAGTTTTGAGGACATAACATTCAACATGTCTTAAAGACCTTGCCTAAATAGTCCCTACGGAAAATAGTTTAAAGAGATGACTGAAATGTATATTTCAATTGCTATTATCAGTATTAATCATTTAATCAATGGTTCAGACATTTAAAAGGAGAAATCACAACTACACACCTAACGAAAAGTTTTTAGGGTTACGACCCTAAAAAGTATCAGAGCATTGTCAGCTTTTAATTTATTAAATCCGTGTTCAAATTTTCAATAATCTGACCTCGTAGAGGTCACATGTTTATAGCTAGCATCTGAATAAAGATATACGACCACATCGTGGTCGCACCTGATTGGCGCACCATTCTGGGAGAAAAAGAGGGAGAGGTGCATTGCATTGTCCTGGGAGTGTGGTGCTCCTGCTTCGCACTTTGCATAAAGCAAATACGCAAACAAGCAACCACAATCTGTGCAATCTGTTTATTACACAATACCGATAGGTGTTGTGAATAATTAATGCATTAGAAGTTGCAATATAAACAAGATGTATTACCTCTATCAATATAGCAGATACTATTGAGACGAACCTACATCTGAGCCAATCTGAGCAATCTGTGGTTAAAAAAAGAATGCCAGACTTCCTATTCAAAGGGCTAGGCCACGAGCCATTAGCCCTCAGCTATTAGCGGATATCCTGTTCCGACAAAGCGTTATTGCAAAAGGCTCAGTAGGAGCTTCGCCAGCACTATGTCAGGCCAAATATCAGCTCTTAACTTAACTCTTAATTCTCATCTCTTTATTCTACAACCTCCCCGTAGCCTTCAAATACTTAGTTTTAGCCAAATTCAGAGCAGCTTTAGCAGAGATATGCGTGCTCACAGCATTCTGCCACATTGTTTGCGCCTCCATATAGTCGGCCAATGTTTCCATACCTGCATTGTACCTATCTTTGCTCATCTCCATATTTTCGAGCGCTTGCTCCACAGATTTAGATGTAAGTGTCACCTCTAGCTGTGCTTCGTTCAGTTTGTTTATCGATTGAGTGGCTTCAAGCGTCATCTTTTCTTGCGAATTGTTTAGCTGCATTTGTGCAATAGTGGTTTGTAGTTTCGCACCCTTCACTTTGTTGCGGCCTTCGCCCCAATTGAAAATAGGAATATTAACCGATAGCAAAGCAGAGAAACTAGCACCGTCAATCATTTTTTCGCCATTCAGTTTTAATCCATTTGTATATCCATAGGCACCCATCAGTCCAACATTGGGCAAGAAATCGCTTCTCGCCAAGTTTACTTCTTGCTCTTTCATCTCTACTTGTTTCGAAAGCAAATTGTATTCAGGCCGCAATGTAATATCAATATCGTTTGATTGGCCAAACGACTCGGGTATAAGATTGATAGCTGAGTCTTCTTCGAAACTATCAGCTACTTCGGTAGCGTTGTTTAGTGGCAACCCAATTGTATGGTTCAGATTCATAACAGCAAGCCTATGACCATTTTGCGCACGCACTAAATTGAGTTCGGCTTCGTTCATTTTCACCTGCACCGAGAGTAAATCTTTCCTATGTTTCATTCCTGCATCCACAGCATCTTGCACCACACGGTGTAACTCCTGCAAAGTCTCTTTATATTGGGTGGCACTTTCTATCAGTGCTTTTACTTTTACGCAGTTCCAGTATGCCTCGTCGCATAGCACAATCACTTGCACTTCCGATAGCTTCTGGTTTGTTTGCGCCATTTCGCGTCCTTTTTGGGCCATTCTGTAGGCTGCAGTTACTTTTCCACCCGTGTATATGGGTTGTTCTACTTTCACAGAGGCATTGTATGTGCCGCTCAACTTAAATTCTAGGGGAATATCGGGCATAAAAGCAAATCCACCGTTGGGAGCCATTCCTCCCGCACCATCGGGTACAAAGGTCGGGAGTTGACCCCCTTCTATATTGCGGCCCAGAGTGGCATCGTTATACAGGTAGAGACCCGAAGCAGATACCTTGGGCAGATAGTTCGATTTATAGGCCGATACTTGATAGTCTGCTGCTTTTATTTGCTTTTTGGCAATATTGTTGTCTATGTTGTTGTCTATAGCCATTTGCCTACACTCTTGCAACGTTAGTTTTGTTTTTGCAGAGACCTCTTGTACTGGGTTCTCTTGTTGAGCATATATTGTAGTTGCACAAATGGTTAGAAAAGAAAGTGCAACAATTGAAGTTTTGTATAGTTGTTTTAGTGCAATCATATTATTCATCACAATTTTTGTCAGGTTTTTCTAGTTTAATACCAAAGAATATAGCATAAAGGATAGGTATAAATAGTAGAATAATGAGCGTTCCTATAAGTAGTCCACCCATTATAGTCACTGCAAGCGATCCGAACAGGGCATCTGTCAAGAGCGGAATCATTCCTAGAATGGTGGTTACAGAGGCCATCATCACAGGGCGGAATCTACTAGATGAGCTATCAAGCAAAGCCTCCATGGGGTCTTTCCCCGTAGAGAGTTGGTCGCCAATCTCCTCCATGAGCACCACCCCATTCTTTATCATCATGCCTATCAATCCTAGTATTCCTACTATGGCTACAAAGCCAAACTCCTTTCCAGAGAGCAGCATACCAAACACTACTCCAATTAATATAAGCGGTATGCAGAGCAATATTATAATAGGTTTCCTGTAGTCCTGAAAAAGTAGTATGAGTATGGCTATCATAAGAATAATAGCTAATGGGAAGTTTTTGAAGAGATACTTTGTTGACTCGGTGCTTGCTTTGTGCTCGCCCCACCACTCTATATTGTAGCCTAGTGGTAGCTCTATATTCTCTATATCTGCTAATATACTTTCGCGTGCACTTTGTGCACTCACCCCTGGTGCAGGTTCACACTGTGCCCTCATGGCTCTTTGCCCATTGCTTCTTATCACAAGCGGCTCGTGCCACTCAATGTCTATTCCGTTTACGGCCTGGCTCAACGGCACAGTTCTTAGTAGTTCTTTTATTATCTCTTCCTCTTTGATAGAGCCACTCATCAGGCCCATTATGGTCTCTTTGTTTAAGAGGTTTTCGAAGGGCGGCACCATACCAAACACTTGTGCATTGTTTAAATCTGTCAATGGTACTCCAGGCTCCTTTACTGTTTTCATGTATATATTAAAACGGTCGCGCCCATCGTAAAACACACCTGTGGGAATTCCCTCAGTGGCTGCCAACAACGATATAGCAATATCTTTTCTGGACAGCCCCAATGAGCGTGCTGCCGGTTGGTTGTAATTAATCACTACAACGGGTATTTTTGGCTCCCAGTCGTTAGTCTCTAGCACTGTGTTGTTATTTTTGTTCATTATCTCTTGTGCCTGTGCTGTGAGATTACGGAGTATTGCAGGGTCGGGTCCTGTAAACTCTACTGCTACAGGAAATTTTTCATACATCAAGTTGTAGCGCTTTACCCTCGTATAGGCTTGCGGATAGTTTTCTATAAGATGCTTCTGAATATAGTCTAAAGACTTTACAGCTGCTTTGGGCGATTTGAAATCTACAATCAGCTCACCATAAGACATAGAAGGTATTGCCATGCTTCTCACTAAGTTGTAGCGGGTAGGTGTGCCACCAATGGCTGTAGTAATATGTGTCACATCGTCTTGCTCCATTAAATGGGCCGAAAGTTGCTTTAAGTCTTTTTTTACCGTCTCGCTCTTTGTTCCTTCGGGCAGTTTGTATTCTATGTAGAGTTGGTTGTACTCCATATCGGGGAAGAACCCTTGAGGCAAGAACTGATAGCTAAGCAAACTAGCTACTACCAATACGGCAGCTATGGCTATAGAGGTAGTTTTATGACAAAGCACCCACTGAAGCACCTTGCGCAACATTCTGTACGAAGGCCTATCGAATGGGTCTTTATGTTCTTCTTCTTCTTCTTCTTCTTCTTCTTGCTTAGTGCTACTATCTTGTTGCGGGCTAGTGCCTCTTTTGGATTTTAATTTGTGTGTAAGCCTTTTTTCGCGGAACAGCGAAAAGCCTGCATGAATGGGCACCAATGTAAGTGCCAATATCCAACTTAGCATAAGCGAAACAGCCAAAACAATAAATAGGTCTCTCACATACACCCCTGCAGTGTCTGGCGATAAGAAGATTGGGTAAAATGCAAGAATGGCAATTAATGTTGCACCTAGCAGGGGCATGGCCGTTCTTTTACCAACAGAGGTAAGCGAGGCAGTTCTGCCCAATCCTCTTTTCTTGTCTACCAATATACCATCTATAATAACAATGGCGTTATCTACCAGCATCCCCATTGCCAATATAAAGGCACCCAGGGATACCCTCTGCAATGTGCCATCGAAATTGCTTAACACCAAAAAAGTACCAAACACAATTACAAAGAGGTTGGTGCCAATAATTACGCCGCTCTTAAAGCCCATTGCAAACATGAGCACTACTACCACAATAGCAATAGAGAGCATGAGGTTTCCTAAAAACGAGCCCAATGCATCTTCCACTCTTTCGGGTTGGTAAAACACTTTGTGGAAATCTATTCCTGCTGGAAGCAATGTCTCTTTGATTTGCTTCATCTTCTCATCTACATGCTTGCCCAGCTTAGTAATGTCGTTGCCACTCAATGCAGCCACCGAAAACCCGTACGCTTTTTGTCCATCAAAAAACATTTCGTTTCTTATAGGTTCTTCCACACCCATTGTTACCGATGCAATATCGCTCAGTCTCAACTGGTCTTTTTCGTGTCCTTGCAGCAATAGTTGGCTTATATCGTTTACGTTTTTGTATCTATCGTTTACCGATACTCTTATTCTATAGTCGCCACTTAAAAAGTATCCAGAATAGGCCGCTTCGTTTTGCCCATTAAGGGTTGCTATCACCTCCACGGGATGCACACCCAAGTTGGCCATCTTCTCTTGCAATAGTTCTATATTGATACATTCGTTTTGCAATCCATATACCTCTACGGCTGCTATTCCGTCTATGTTTTGCACTTCGCGTTTCAAGAGGTGTATGTATTTGTTCATCTCGCGCTCAGAGTAGCCATCGTTGGTAATGGCATAAAACATGCCAAACACATCTCCAAAGTCATCTCTCACCACAGGCATATTTGCACCCGATGGCAAAGCGCTTTTTGTGTCGTTTATCTTTCTGCGGAGTATATCCCACGTTTGCTCCACCTCGCCATCGGGCAGTGTGTGCTTTAGTTTTACCTCAATAATAGACACATCGTCCATTGATCGGCTGATAACATCGTCCACCCCTTTTATCGATTGCAGGCTCAGTTCTAATGGCTCTGTCACCTCTAGCTCCACCTCGTGTGCCGATGCACCTGGGTAGGTTGTCACCACCATGGCTTGTTTTACTTTTATCTCAGGGTCTTCGAGCTTACTCATATCGATGTATGAGAATATACCTCCAATAACCAAGGCTGCTACCAAGAAGAAGACAAACTTGTTGTTCTTCAACGCCCATTTTCCAAAGTCTATCTCTATCATAGTATGCCTCCCGTATTAGTTGCGCTTTGTTGCTTTATGGGGTTTACTTTTTGTCCTTCTTTTAGCGATGAGGCTCCTGCCGAAACAACCACCTCGCCACTCTTTAGCCCCGAAAGCACAATAGAGTATCCTCTATTGTCAATGCCATCGGTTGTTATTTCTCTTTTGTTTATTGTGCTATTGTGGGGATTGTAAACCCATACAGAGCTACCCGTTTGGCCACTTATCAAAGCATTTATGGGAACCAGATACCTATCTTCAGTGGTGCTTTTATATTTCACATCCACTTTCACATTCATTCCTGGTGTAAGTGGCGGGTAGTCTTTGGGTGTTTTCAGGTTCAGATATACCGTGTACAATTCGTTGAGATTGGCTTTTCTGTTTATGCCGGCCATTTCGAGCGGATACTCCTTGCCAGGATATATGTCGCTTGTGCACACAAACGACTCTATTTCGTCTCTCTTGGCATACACGTTTGAGGGAATGTTTATCTCTACCTCCATAGCCGATGTACCTATCATAGCTACTACTGGCATACCCGCACTCACAGTCTCTTTGGCTGAGTAAAAAGTCTTTTGCACATATCCATCATACGGAGCCGTCAGTTTGGTGTCTGCCAATGCATTTTTGTGTGCATCGTACTTAGCTGTTATTTGCTCTAGCCCATAGACTGCTTTGTAGTACTCGTTTTCGGTTACTCCCTTTTTCTCGTAGAGCTTCACAACTCTATCTACCTTGTCTTTTATTTGACGATACTCTGCCTCAGTTGCCGCTAGTTGTGTTTTGTAGTCTCTGGGATCTATCTGTGCTAGCACATCTCCTTTTTTCACAAAGTTGCCAGGCGACACATTTATGGTTGTTATTGGGCCCGCTATTCTGAAAGAGAGGTTAATATCGTCTCCTGCTTTTATTCTGCCTGGGAAAGATGCGCTTTGGCCACTCCCATAAACTTTTACAATATTGGTTTTCACATTCACCACAGTTTCTTTGTGCTCATCTTTGCTCCCACACGAACTAATGATGAGAGCAACTAGCAGAGTTGCTGCAATTAGTTTTTTCTTCATATTCTTCTATATTTTTTCTTTGTTTTATTGTATCTGTTATTGTGTTTTTCTACCGCACTTCGACAACAAGCTCAGTTACCGCATGGGGCTGTAGCTATAATAAACATCGTTCTGTTTGTGTAAGTGGCAAAGCGAGTTTTATTATTGTTTACGATAGACACGTATTTATTGACAAATGAGTTGTACATACAAATATACACAATATTTTAGAGACGGTGCCTTTTTGGTTGGAGTTTAGAGTTATGTGGTGTGTGGAGAAAGGAATTAAGAATTAAGTGGTAAGCAAAATTAGTATGGCCAAATCTCGATATCCAATACTAAAAAGGGGGGGGAGGTGTGGCTGAGTTGTTCGATTATTCCTGGGGCAGATAGAGCTCCTGCTCCGTCTATCTCTATTCTGCGCGGAGCAGGAGCTCCACGGCCGCAGAGCAGCGCATTCATCATTCATCATTCATCATTGAATCAGTGTTGTCCGTGTGCATATAATTTCCATGCGATAGCATGTCACTATCCCTATCCCTATCCTGGAGCTAGAAGCTGCGGGTACGCCCTATTTCGCAGCTAGAAGCAATGGGTACAGCACCCACAAACCTCTTTCCTCAATCATTCATCATTCATCATTCATCATTCAT
>CAYVLC010000025.1:0-8795 GCA_964452155.1 uncultured Dysgonomonadaceae bacterium | reverse complement strand
GTGCTTTTCTTCGCAGATAAGTGCCCTCCTTACTTCCGGAGGGTGCTTTTCTTCACGGATAAGTGCCCTCCGTACTTCCGGAGGGTGCTTTTCTTCGAGGATAAGTAGTCTCCGTGCCTCTGGAGGGGACTTTTCCTTGCGGATAAGTGGTACTTTAAGGACAGAATAGGTGCTATACAGATCAGAAAAAGTAAGACATAGACATCACTACAGCAGGTTTCAGCTTAAATTTGTTCGATATCTGATCGGTCCACTCCTTAGTAACCGACAACTTGCTAGATGTCTCGGGCTCTTGTGCCACAATGCGGTGCTGGGTATCGCCACGGGTAGATAGCATGGAGAGCAAAAACTTGGCATCTATGGCAAAATTGCCCAAGCTGAGCCTTAGCCCTGCATTGGGGCTAATGATGAAGTTGCGGGTGCTCTTGTTGCTATACCTTAGGTCGGTGCCACCAATACCAGCACCCGATGGTGTGGCGGTAAACAAATAGTTGTTGGTGAGGTTGGTTTTGTATTTATAGAACTGATACGCTGCACGCATGCCAACTACAAAATTGAGCTTCATAAATGATTGCATCACATAGTCGTAGTCTAGCCCAATGCCATACAATTGCTTCTCGGTGTCGAGCGATGTATCTATGAGCTCCATATCGGCATGTCCTTGCGAATTATACACATCGTTTTGCCGCACAAAGGGCACCAGTAGCTGTATCATATTGTTGTTGTTGATACGGTAGCGGAGCGAAATCTCAAGGGGCCGCACATCGTCGCCCAGCACCGATGTAAGGTTGTAGCCTACACCCAGCCCAAAGGTGGGTTGGCTCGCATAATAGTAATCGTATTGTGCATGCACAAGCGATGCTAGGAAGATGAAGAGGAGTGTTACGCGTATTTTCATAATAAAAAGTCTATTTCTCTATTTTAAATTTGTGTAGTTCGCTCCCCTTTGGGTCTTTTACCCAAATAGTCATGGCCTTATTGTCTGCTTTAGCATCCAAATAGGCCTCGTTGTCGTTGATGAGGATTGGAAAGGTGGCTTCTGCACTCGGTTTTATATAACTATGCTCGTGCTCGTGCCCACAAAGCATAATGTCTATGTTGGCCTTGTTGAGGATGGGCAAGAATTTTCGTTGCAAGTCTAGTGTTCCATGCCAGGTAGAGCCCACCGGAGCTATGTGTATGACCACAACACGGTATGTAGCATCCTTAAACTCTTTTGTCTCTACAACCCCCTGCAACCACTTGGCCTGTTTGTTGCGGTAGGCATCATATTGTGCCAGCTCAGAATATTCTATGTCAGAGTCTGGTTTATCTTCGCCGCCGTCTAACACCACAAAATGCACTGGCCCATGCGTAAAGTTGTAGTATAGCCTATTGTTGATAGTGGGAAAATAGTCGGCAAATCGGTTGCTAAACACTCCCCGTGTTTCGTGGTTGCCTCGTGCAAAAAACATAGGCACCTCAGATGCAAATAGGGCCACGGCACTATCCATAAAGCCCTCGAAGAGGCGCTCCTGATTGTTGACAGTCGATACCATGTCGCCATTGAAGAACACCATGTCTGTATTGTTGCCATCAACCCCTTGCAACATCTGGCTCATCATATCGGCACGGTCGTGTATATCGTTGACCATCTTGAACGATACCTCTTGCTTGTTTCTATCGAGGGTAGTAAAGCTGAGTGGCTTTTTGCTGTACACATCGGTAGCAGCAATATTGCCAAACATGATGCGATGCCCCTGATAACCCAGCACCTCTTTCGAAAATATGCGATACCGATAGGTAGTGCCCGCATCCAACCCCTCGAGCCTCACTCTGTGCAACGAATCTACCACCCTATTGCCATGCGATGTGTCGTAAAACTGCTTGTGCTCTTGCCCATAGAAACTATTGGTGCCAGCAGGGGCAACTTCTACCCACGATATGGCCTCTGTGTTGGTAGTCCACACAATGGTTACACCCCCTTCGCCCATGGCTTGCAGGTAGGGGCCGTGGGTTATTTCAATACCTTGAGCAGCCAGTAGTAGCGTTATAAAGAAAAGTGTGCTAGTGAGATACAATCTAATATTCATTGTTCAGTGTTTTTATTTATGTTCAAATATAAACCATATTGCGCTATAAACAAATAATTCTTTAGTGAAAAACAGCATGCTTATCAAGATAAGCAGGCTAATCGTGGTGTTGCTGCTATCTCAGCAGAGACAATCAATCCTGTATTTCGGCTTCGTCAAATGCACGTATGAGCTGCTGTTTGGTCATATTGGTTGCTTTTAGGTAGCGCCTATTAGAAACAGGTATTACTACTACCCCATCTTCCACTGCAAGCACACCTTGTGCTTGGCCCAACTGCTCAGATAGCTCTATTTTGGTTGCATCCAATGCCAACTTTAAGTGCCCGCTACCCGCTATGTGCCAATAAACAACATACACAGCACCATTGCGCTCAAACACAAAAGCCCGCACAGCATTGCTGCCATTGGCTACACGTTCTATTTGCTCATAAGGCTGCAATTCGAATTCATTCTCTTCATTGAGCAGCAAAATATGCTCTTGCTCCAAATCTTGCAGCATCTCTTTTTGTGCATCGGAGAGCCACCTCTGCACACGAACCTCTTCCCAACGGCGCAACACCTCAAGATTATCGGCTGTTCGTGGGTGAGCATCAAAACCCTCTAAATTTGTTTGAATAGACACGGGGCAATCCCAAGCGGCAGCTCTGCTGGTAACAAATTCCAGCATATCGGGCTGTGTGCCAATGGTATTTTCGGTGGGTACAACATAGCCCAACCAACCAAAGTTGATGCGTGTAAAGTCTGCTTGCATGCGCGGAGCTTCTTCTGCAGGCCATTTGCGGGTTTGGTCTTTTAAGGTTTCTGGCGGGAATACATCAAATGCATTGCCACCGCTGAGCATGTGCCAGCTGAAGTGAGTTTTTGCTGCGCCTTCGGCAAATAGTGGCTCAGGAGTAAGTCGTTGGAATACTTTGTATTGTGCCGCTGCTACATGATGCCAAAATGGGTTGTTCACCCCCTCCGAACCGTCGAAATAGACAGACCTAAAGCCTGTATTGTATATCTCTGCAATTTTTTCTGCTACCTCATCTTGCAAATCGGTCTCTTGATTGATGTAAACACTTGTTGCTCCAAACTCGCTCACATCTAGCAAACCAAACGTATAGCCCATTGGTTGCGCATTCACTGTTGTCTTGTCGATGCCACGCTTGCAGCCTGTAAATTTATAGGGCTCAGTGGTAGTGTAATCCTCATAAGAGATCAATTCTGTCCCTATCTTTAGCACCCGTGTACCCTCTGCCATGGTGCTCTCTATTGGGTTTTGAGCAACATACACCTCAGTGTCGTTCAAGGCCAGTGGTCTGGCCAATGTGAAATGCCGCAACACACCCAACCGATGGTCGGGTGTGGGGCTTACATACCTGCTGTCTCTACCAATGTGCGAGTGCAACACGTGCAGACCAGGCGTAAGGCCTGCAGCTTCTATTTTCATCAACATCTCTTTCAAATCTTCTTTCCCTTTGGGGTAAAGTGCTTTGTTAAAATCGTAGTCGCCCAGATTCCGATATCCGCTTCCGGCAAGAAAAGCTGTGTAGTAAATCATGAAGTTGCGAAATCCACCCATCTTGGCATACTTCAAGTGCTCATCTATATTTTTCGCATTCACATGTCCCGTCCAATAGTAAGACAATTGGGTTTGCAGATTGCGCCGGCTCTCTACTCCTTTGGGGAGACCAAAATCTTTCTCCACTTTTGCAATATTATCCAACAAACTCTTCGTTGGGCTCACAATAAGGGCTGCACCCACCTCTCTCAGCTTCACACCCTTCACAGCATCGGCCCGCAAGATGCGGTAGCCATTGCGCTGGTCGGCATCGATGCGTGCAAAAGGGTCTGTACCCAATATATTTACAGCAATGTTGTCGTCCCAACTCACATTGAGCCACTCTCCAAAGTTTTTGCGGTTGCCAATGGGCAGTTGCAAGAAGCATATTTCGGTGGCTGGGGGTGGTGTTATCTTTAAATAGGAGGGATACACATTGGGGTGCACGCAGAAATCTTCGAACACGAAGCCAATATAATTGGGTGTCTCCTTTATTCGGATTATTGCATCGTAAGGAACCAACTCAAACCCTACAATTAGCTTGTTGCCATCTCTGCGTACAGCATTGGCCTTAAAGGTCATTCGCTTGTTGGGGTGGGCTAGTTTTATCTCGTTGTGATAAGGGCGCTCTTGTGTCACTGACAATACTGCGAGGCTATCGGCAGCCAGCAAACACTCTTCGTTGGTAGCCTTATAAATAAGGCTTTTTGCTATTGCATTGCTCCCAATGATGAGTTGCATCTGCTCATTCTCAATTACTATGTCGTGTTGTGCAGTTGCAGTGCTCATAGTCCACGAGAGCATCAAAAGAGTTATCGTGGCCAACCAAAATTCATTAATTCTCATAGCTTACATATTTTTTCTTGGGCGAAACTGTTTTTCATTTACTCATCTTCTTCATACTAATACGAGAAATCAATCCCCCTCATATACATTTCTCGGTCGTCTATTTTAGTGGTAACCGATTTTTGCAACAGTGTTTTTAGCTTAGAGCTATCGGTGGGGCTTTGCATCATTGCATTCAAATAATCTTGCTTACCTATTTTACTCCAATCTATGCATTTACCAAGACGTTCTTTCAGTATCAAATCTAACCATATTCTGTTGCTCCTGCCATTGCCCTCCATAAATGGATGTGCAATATTCGTCTCTACATATTTGTTGATAATCTCATCTAGTGTACTTTGCTCTTGCCAACTATGCTTTCACTGCCCAATGTAAACCACTCAATAAAGCGATTGGCATTTTTGCTTGGGAACTCTTTGGCCAAAGCCACAATGCCTTCGTAATCTAACACATCGGTCAAGCGGTTTTTGCCATCTGGTGCAATAAGTTTCAACTGGCTAGTGGCACTAACCACTTCACTGCACTCTCTCTTTAGCTTCGCTTTTAGGTATTTCCAATAGTTGCGTGTTTTGGTATAGTCGTCTTGATTGGTAAGTAGGGCCACAATATCCAACACGCCAAACCACCACTTGGCGTTTTCGTCATCCCAAAGGGCGCGCACTTCGCGGGCGTCAAAAAAACGTATCGATATTTTTCTGTTACTCAACATCTCGCTTATTGATTGTGTACAACAACAGGTTTAGACACCCCAAATATACAAAAAACTCCTCCTGTAAAGACAAAAAACAGACATTACTGTCTGCTTTTTCTACTACTTGAGCAATCCTTGTTGTTTTATTGTTTTGTAAATCTTGTCTATATCGTCTGGTATATCTAGCTCTACAAGCCATTCTACTCTAAACTTCACACTCTTTACATGCTTTGCCAAGTCGGGGTTCATGTTTATAATCTCTCCCAGCTTTTGCGCTTCGTCTTCTAGCTCTATGTGATAATCTACGTGTAGTTTTTTTATCAATATACATGTACGGTAGAGTTTATTGAGCATATAGGTCACATATTTTTCTGCCACCCTATATGAGAACCTAAAAGGGGGCCTATACAATAGGCGCAGGGCCTCTTGCAGCAACACAAAATTGAGTGTCACCTCGCCCACTTTGTCTTTGGTCACATATACATGGCGGGTTATTTCTGCACTATACCGCCTGCATTGCGAGAGAATCTCTACCAAGCGCCATCCACTCTCGTTGCAATGCACAATACCGCTGCCAATACGCTCGGCCAGCTCGTTGCGCTTATCTATGGCATCATACGGAGCCAGCAACTCAAACTCTAGGCGGCGTGCCAACAGCTCATCGCGTTTTATCAGTCGCCACAGCAATCTGTCCTTCTCCTTTGAAGGCAACAGGGCAAGCGCAGCTTTAAAATCGTCGTGAAATTCCACAAGTAGTCCTTTGTTTTTTTTATTTATAACGTTGTTTCTATCTCTATTGTAGCACCCTTTACCCCTTTGGCAGTTGCTTCAAATTGTATTGTGCCAGGCTGCTCTAGTGACTCTACAATGGCTGTGAGCTTGCCATTGAAGAAATGCATTTGGGGTTCATGAAACAAATCCAACGAGGCTGCATTGCCATTGGCACCTGCACGGTAGGTGCCTGCACCCTTTACCTTAAACTTTACCAAGTCGTCGGCATGCGGACACAAGTTGCCATCCTTGTCTACCACCGATACGGTAATAAACGAAAGGTCTTTGCCGTCGGCTCTGATGGTTTTGCGGTCGGCCTCCAGCACCAAATGGTGTGGCGCACCTGCAGTGTGAACCTCTTCGGTAGCCACTGCATTGCCATTGGCATCATAAGCTACTGCTTTAAGGGTGCCGGGTTCGTATTTTGTATCCATCCACATGAGGCGGTACCGCTTTTGGCGTTCAAATTCTTTTTGCGCTTTGTCGGTGTAGGTGCTGTCTATACCAATTGATGTGTCTTTGGTACGTTTGCCTTGGCTTTTGCCATTGATGAACAATTCTACTGTGGGGTGATTGGTGTAAACAAACACAGGAGTAGTCTCGCCTTCGCGGCCCGTCCATGTCCAGTGGGGCAATATGTGCAAAGTTTCTTTCTGGGGAGCCCAATGACTTCTATATAAGTAGAATCTGTCTTTTGGAATACCCGCCAAATCTACAATACCAAACAAAGAGCTGTGGCTGGGCCAGTTTGTGTAGTAAGGTGTGGGCTCGCCCAAGTAGTCGAATCCTGTCCATACAAACTCTCCAATGCAATAGGCCAAATCATCGTGATATACAAAGTTGTCTTCGGGTAGGTCGCTCCATGCACAATGCTCTACGTCGTACGACGATGATTGATGGTCTGCGTAAGTAGCCATTGACTTGCGCTCTACAGGAAATTTGTACACACCCCGCGAGCTAACGGTTGAGGCTGTCTCGGCTCCCAATATTATCTCTTGTGGCAATCGGCCGTAGGCCTCTTTGTATCTAAACGGACGGTAGTTGAACCCCGCCACTTCCATCATAGCTGCCATGCCATTCTCAAACACATGGTCGGGGCGGTCCATACCGTTAGATACAAATCGGGTGGGGTCTTCGCGCTGCACAATGTCTTGCAGGTAGCGGGCCACTCTTGCCCCCCACAGCACACTCTGCTCTTCTACCTCGTTGCCAATAAACCACATTACCACACTCGGATTGTTGCGGTAGTGCTGCACTACATTCACCACATCCTTCTCTGCCCATTCGTCGAAGTATTGGTTGTATCCATTGGCCACTTTGGCAATGCCCCACTCGTCAAATGTTTCCACAGCCAACATCATTCCCATCTCATCGGCAGCTTTCACTAGCTCTGGGGCGGGCATATTGTGCGCCGTGCGTATAGCATTCACACCCATATCTTGCAATATGCGAATCTGACGGCGAATGGCTGCATCGTTTACAGCCCCACCTATGGGGCCAAGGTCGTGGTGCATGCACACACCCTTAAAGCTAATGCGTTTGCCATTCAGAAAGAACCCCTCGTTGGGGATTATCTTTATATCTCTTATACCAAAAGTAGTATTGTAGGTGTCTATAACAGCTCCGGCCTTCTTCAGTGTAGATGCTACCGAGTAGAGATGGGGTTGCTCCACGTCCCACAACAGGGGGTTCATCACAATAAGGCGTTGGTCAAACTCTTTGTTGGCAAAAATGTCTAACCTATCCACCTGTTGGGCTATGGGGTTGCCCTCTGTGTCTTTTATCACTGTATGCAGCTCGTAGTCGGTTATACTGCCAGTGTCTTCAGGAAATTCTATCTTGGTTTTCACATTCACCTCTGCAAACTCATCGTTCACTTGCGGAGTGGTTACATAAGTGCCCCACACTGGTATGTGGCTATCGTTGGTTACAATAAGGTGTACATTCCGATACAAACCCGCACCCGGATACCAGCGCGATTGCTCCGTGAAATTTTCTAACCTTACTGCCAAGGAATTGGCAAGGCCATCTTTGTTTATCAGATCAGTTATATCAAAATGGAAAGTATTGTACCCATTGCGCCACTGGCCAGCATCTTTGCCATTTACATACACCTTGGCATTGCTCATGGCCCCATCAAACTGTATGGTTACTTTTTTGTGGGGCGAGAAATCTGCAATATCAAACGAGTTTCTATACCATCCCACACCTACAAAGGGCAAGCCCCCTGTACGCCCAGCATGCTCCATGGCTTCTTTTTGTCCATCTTGGGTTATGGCCACATCTTGCCTGTCGTTGGTAGGGCTAAAGGGGCCATAGATGGCCCAATCGTGCGGTATGCGCACCGATTGCCAGTTGCGGTCGTCGAAGTCTCTGTTTCTCGATGCCACATTATCTTCGCGTGTAAATTTCCACCCTTTCTCTAAGGTTATTGAGGCTCTATCTTGCCCATGGGCTACACCCTGTAGGGCTGCAAAAGCAACTAGTAACAACAAAGCTATTTTTCTCATAACTCATACAACTTTTTTAAAACATTATTTTGTCTTGTTCACAAGCAAAGAAACATATTTTCATCAATATTCAGAGTTAAGAGGTGAGAATTAAGAGTTAAGAATTACCAAATAAGAACTAAGGACAAGATAGTAGATACTAGGGAAATGCGATTTGTCATTCTCAATTTTCAATTTTCAATTATTTTATCCTGTCATTCCGACACGTAGTGAGGAATCTGTAGAATAATTGACAGTTGACAGTTGACAATGAAATGCTTTTGATGGCCTACGGCCAAATACTTTTACCACAGAGAACACAAAGGTGGCACAGAGAATTAAGAGGTTAAGTATTAAAGAATTAAGAACGAAATTTAATAAAC
>CAYVLC010000024.1:0-24702 GCA_964452155.1 uncultured Dysgonomonadaceae bacterium | reverse complement strand
AAACGCAAAATGTACCCCTACATTTCAAGAAACAAACTTCGAAACGCAAAATGTAGGCCTACAGTTTTCAAAAACAACATTCGAAACGCAAAATGTACCCCTACATTTCGAGAAACAAACTTCGAAACGCAAAATGTACCTCTACATTTCGAGAAACAAACTTCGAAACGACAAATGTAGGCCTACAGTTTTGAGAAACAAACTTCGAAACGACAAATGTAGTACTACACGACCTATCAATTTATCTATTTTTGTAGAAATAATTGATACAACAATTGCAATTAAAGAGCAAAATGATGAGCCACGAGATACAGCAAAACAAAAACAAAGTAATGGTTTAGTGATAGAGGTATGGTGTGTTTGTGCTTGAAGTGCAAAGTGAACAAGCCACAATGTTTTGATAAGCCTATATATACCCTTTGCAAGGCTCACTCACTGTTGGGATAGGTTGTGACCAGTACATTTGCAAACAAATCATGCACAAAACTAGGAAATGACACGACAAAACGAAGAGAAGCAATTTGTTGCGTCTCTCATAAATTTGTAAAGCTACAATATCTCTCTAATCTCGTTCAGAGTTTTCACACAGTAGGTAGGTACGAAACCATTGGGCTGATGACCCTCGGGGTTGAACCACAATTGATGGATATTGCTATTGTAGGCCCCCACTATATCGGCATCCCAACTGTCGCCAATCATTAATGTCTCAGAAGGCTCAGCATTGGATTTAGCTAATGCATAATTAAAAAAATCGGCATGAGGTTTATTAATACCTATTTCATCCGATAAAATTATCTTATCGAAATAAGGTTTTAGCCCCGAGTTCTCTATTTTTTTGTATTGTACCTCTTTAAACCCATTAGAGAGAATATGCATCTGGTACTTTGGTTTCAAATATTCGAGCAACTTCATGGTACCATCCACCAATCTGGTTTTGAGAGTAGTTCTTTCCAAAAAATCGTTGCTTAGTTTTTTAGCATAATCAGCATCATCTATCCCAAACTCACGCACAGGGACCAAAAAACGCTCAACTATCAGTTTGTCTTTATCAATATGCCCATTTCTATACAATCCCCACAGATGGTGATTGCTTGGCATATAGACTTGGTAATAATCGTCGAAAGTTTTATAGTATTTATTGTAACCATAATCATTGTATATCTCGGCAAGGCACTCTTTACTATTGCGGTGAATATCCCATAAGGTGTCGTCGAGGTCTATAAAAAGATGTTTGTATGTAAGCATAATTTAGAAAAACGTTATTGTGTTATAAAGAACGACCGATGAGTTTTTTTTTGCAACTTCATCGGTCTTCTTCTTTTTATCTATTTTGCGCGTAGTTTGTTTCGCCAATCTAGAGCATTATGCGCCTTTGATTAGAGATGTCTATGTTTATTTTACTTCAATAATCAAATATTTGGTCAAGCTCCAAAAACGTTGTGTATCTGTTATTACAAAAGTAAGGTTTCCGTCGTCGCCCGTTTCAAATTCAAAGGTGTCGTTTGGGTGTGTTGACCATAATTTTGCTTTTTTATCGTAAAGAGGTATTCTGGTTGTTTCTCTAATATCAATTTCTATGAAATAGTCCTCATTGAATGAACCCTCCAACACCCTAGTTGTACGGAGGAAACCACCTGAAAGGATTTTTTGATCTTTTAGTTCGTCCATTGTGCCAAACACAAAGTAGGCAGTGTTAAGAGATTTCTCTTGCTCGCGTATAGTTACAGACTGCTCTTCTAGGTGACCCGAAAGTTCTGTAACGTTAGTAGAAAGCTGAGCAATTGTAGCATCCTTGCGCGAAAGCTCGGTTTGCAAATCATTTATACGCAGTGCACTCTCTTGCATCTCCTTGTTGAGCCTTTCAATAGTATTTCTGAGCGAAGCAGCCTGTCCCGTGCTCGACGAGTACTTTTTGTTGAGTGCTGCTAGTTGCGCTTTGTTTTTTTGCAGAATCTCGTTTATCATCTTAAAGTTATCGTTGATACGTTTTTTTGTATTGTCGCTCAACTCTCCTTGATCGGAAGACTGCATGGTTAAGTATTTTTCTGCTTCGCGAATTTGATTGAAGTTCTCTTCCACGTCATCTATTACAGACATCATTTCTGCAATCTCGCTATTGGCAGATGAACTTTGCATTAAGAGCGAGTCGCGTTCTTCTTGAAGCTGCTTGTACTCTTTCGATTCTTTTACGTTGGTACAAGAAAAAATAATCCCTGTGGTAATAATTAGTAGTAATAATAGTTTCTTCATATCTATACATTTTTAAGTAAAACGATAATGGGTGTACTTTAGTTTAAATTGATTTGATTTTTTTATTTACTTTATTCGGTTCCTTTCCACTTACAACAATAACAAACTCGCCACGTGGGTCTTCTTTAGTGAAATGTTCTATTAATTCCGACAATGTACCGCGGTTAGTCTCTTCGTACATCTTTGATATTTCGCGCGATGTAGTAGCCAATCTATCAGATCCGAAATACTCGGCAAACTGGGTTAAAGTTTTCAGCACACGATAGGGCGACTCATAAAAAACCATTGTACGCCGTTCGGTCTCAAGCTCCTTAAGCCTTGTCTGGCGGCCTTTTTTTGACGGTAAAAACCCTTCGAAACAAAACCTATCATTGGGCAATCCCGACATCACCAGAGCCGGCACAAAGGCCGTAGCACCTGGTAAGCACTCTATGCGGATGCCAGCTTCTACACAAGCACGCACAAGGAGAAAACCAGGATCGGAAATGGCAGGTGTGCCAGCATCAGATATAAGAGCTACATGGGCACCTGCCTGTATGCGTTCTACAATTTGCTGGCTACTTTGGTGCTCGTTAAACTTATGGTGCGAAAACATCTTGGTGCCTATTTCGTAATGTTTCAAAAGGAATGCACTGGTACGAGTATCTTCGGCCAAAATGAAATTGCTCTCTTTCAAAACCCTTATAGCTCTATAAGTTATATCCTCTAGGTTTCCTATTGGAGTGGGCACAACATAGAGTATTCCGTAACCTGCTTCTTCGTTTAAACTCATTTAAAACTCTCTTTCAACATCTGCATAAACTTATCGACCGTTTCGTCATTAAAGTTCCAATTTGTATTCTCTTCTAAATAGTTCTTGGTAACCTCGAAAGAAGAAAAAGATTGCAGCTTTGTTAGCATCACATTCATAGCTTCGCGTTTGTTATCGAAAAGTTCTCGCTGAAACAAAAACCTATCGTTTAAACTAATGCTGCGCTTTGCGTCTTGAATAGTGTGGTTGGTGGGTTGTACATCATTCAATGACTTGTTTTTGGGGCTAAGATGATCTACAATCGTTTCACTCTGTTGACTAAAAATTGGTGCGTTTAGTTGAGCTGTACCTTGCGCTGTTTCAATAGTTGCTACATGCGAAAATATTGGTTTATCTTGTTTTTCTGTCACCCCTACTGGCGAAACTACTTTTTCTGTAGCATCTGTTTTTATTGTTATTTGCTCTTTTTTATCGGAGCTAACTTTAGCTTTATCTGATTCAGCAACTGTTGCAATAGGCGTAGGTTTAGTTTTTTCCTTAGAGTTTTCGGCCTCCGACAAGAATAGCACCAACTTTTCCATCTGTTCTTTCATATCTTCTATTTGCACAAACTCCAACTCGTGCAACAAACGAGATATTTCTTGTGTTCGCTTAAAAGATTCTTTGAAGAAAGAAAAAGGAACTTTCTGATTCTCGTTCAAATTGGCAACTCTTTTTTCTAGCTGCTGTATTTCGGTGAGTAGCGACTCTATGTATTTATGCTTCATTAATTCCTCTCAAATTATTTACTTTAATCAATTCTAATACAGATTAAAATGGTTTGAACAGTACAAATTTAATAATTAATTGGAACCAGCCACAAAATCATCGGCCAAATTTACAAGATATAACATTTTGGTGCTCCGTGTAATAGATGTGTAAAGCCATCTATAGAAATTATCGCCCAAATGATCGGGGTTTATATAACTCAAATCTATAAAAACATTTTTCCACTCTCCGCCCTGCGCTTTATGGCAAGTAACAGCATATCCGTATTTAACCTGTAAGGCATTGAAGTATGGGTTGTTCTTTATCTGTTTATAGCGGTCGCGTTTAGATCCTATATGACTATACTCTTCCATGAGAGCATTATATAACATATTGCTTTGTTTGTATGCATCGCCTGTATTTTCGGAATGCAAAGCATCTAAATTGATTATGGCATCAAACTCGAGGTCATAGTTTTTGTGAAAAAGTATCGCATCGCAAAATCTTATACCATACATCTCTCTTTGAGAACGAATTCGCAATACTTCTACAAACTCTCCATTGGCTATGAAATCTACTTTGGGCTCTTCCTTCAACCAAAAATAGTTATTCTTAGTCACCATGAGCAAGTCGCCATTCGACAATTCTTCCTCTCTATAAAGCACACTATTTCTAATGCCATTGTTGAAAATGTTTACACTTTTATTGGCCCTAGATATAACAATGGTCTCTTCGATACCGTCGCGAGAATAACAGCTAGAAATCTCTTCAATCATGTCGTTTCCAGAAATACGTTCCACATCTGTAAAATTTTTTAGCACCAATTGTGGATACAGGCGTGTTGTACCTTCACTTAAAGCATTTCGCAACAAAGTAGCATTGTACAAGATACCCGACTCCTCAGATTGTCTCATAATCTCTGTGAGAGTGCTCTCTAGAACATCTAAACCAAAAGTTTGTAAAACATAAGCGTCCATAGCAGGACTTATATTTTGTTTCACGGGAGGCAACTGTGCGGTATCTCCCAAAAACAACAGTTTGCAATTGTTGCCCGAATAAACAAACTCAATTAAATCATCGAGAAGGCGGCCTGTACCAAAAAAAGATCCCTCATTGGACTCATTGCTTATCATAGATGCTTCATCTACTATAAACAACGTGTTTTGATGTAAGTTGTTAGTTAGAGAAAAAGATGCACCAGCATCGCCCATACCTTTCTGGCGGTATATCTTTTTATGAATAGTATATGCCGATTCGTCAGAATGGAAAGAGAACACTTTTGCAGCTCGTCCAGTAGGTGCCAATAAAACTGTTTTTTGTTCAAATTGTGCCATGGTTTTAACTAAAGTACCTATTAAGCTAGATTTACCAGTTCCGGCATACCCTTTTAAGAGGAATACTTCTTGCGATTTTGGATTAAAAATAAAATCTACAATCTTAGTAATGGCAATATGTTGGTCATTTGTAAGAGAAAAGGGGAAGTTTTCCTTGATTTTCTCTATGAAATAGCTATTTATCATTTTTTTCATATTATTTTCGATGTAAAAGTAGCACAATTATCATTCTTTTTCTAAATTTGTAATCTAATAATAGTAAATCCGTTTAATACAAAATAACAAAAAGGAAAAAAGTCCATGAAAGTATTAGTAAAAGTAATTTTAATTGCTGCAATAGGTCTATTGGTTTTCTTATGTTTAAAAAGCATTCAAGGCCCTATTGACTTTGATAAACAAAGTAAAGTTCGCAACGAAGCTGTGAAGCAAAGGCTCATTGATATTCGTACAGCACAAGTGGCTTATCGTGAAATCAAAGGAGAATACACAGCTAGTTTTGACTCTTTAATCAACTTCGTGAAAAATGGTAAGGTGGCATTTTTAGAAAAACGAGGCGATTTGACAGAAGAGCAGATGGAAGCGGGCATGACCGAAGCTAAAGCTGTAAAGATTATTAGAGAAGAAAATGAAGCTGCTATAAAGAAAGCAGGCTTATGGGACGAGAAAAACAATAGGCCACAACTTCAACGCGACTCTATTTTTGTGCCAGTAATTGAAAACCGCTTTGCAAACCGTAAAAATTTCTCTCCAGATTCTTTAGTATTTGTTCCTTATGGAAATGGTGCAAAATTTGAAATGGCTACCGATACACTGAGCACATCATCGGGTTTCACTATAAATGTTTTTGAGGCAAAAGCCCCATTCACTGCTTACCTTAGTGACCTGAACCAAAACGAACTGAATTTATTGATTGAAAACGTTAGGAATCTTCCAGGTGACAGATATGTAGGCATGAGGGTAGGTTCTATTACAACAGCAAACAACAACGCTGGTAACTGGGAGTAAAACTAGCCATAGAATACACCCACTATTACAAAGCTAGTGAGTAGTATTTTATTTCGTTTTCCGAAACGAAATATACATTCCATGCCGATTAGACAGATTCAAAAGAAAATTATAAGCCCTCTTTAAGAGATTTATGTTTATACCAGACAATATCAACTTTGCAGAATCTAAAAAATATATACTATCCATTCGGTTAATACCGAATGGATTTTATTTTTCTATTCACTGCCCTACTGACGCATCAGTGTTTTATCAAAACAGTGTTGCGTTTCGTATCAATAGCAATTATTTAAAAAACATTGAGAAACTAATCTTTGATTATTCTTTTTTCTCTTACAACTACCAACAAATAATGGTGATTTGTGTGGACGATCAAGCAACTATTGTTCCCAACGAATATCACGACAGAAAATTAGAATCAGACCTACTCTCATTCAATTGTCTTTATCCTAAAATGCAAGTAATAAATAATGAGATAAAGGAGCTAGACTGTAGAGTATTATGGGGAATGGATAAATCGGTTCACAATTTCTTGAGTAGAACACTTCTGAATCCAAAATTTGTGAGCCACTTGTCTTTAATTGTACCAATGTTTTACAAGTTTCACAACAAAACTACCTCAGCCCTATTTATCAACTTCAACGATGATAGAATGATAGACGCAGTTGCCTTCTCGAATGAAAAACTCATTCTTGCTAAAACATTTCGTGCCGAAAACTCGTTAGAAGATAGCTATTACATACAGAAAACTTGGGAAATTATTCAGTTTAATAGCCAATTGAACAATTTATTCTTTTCTGGAAAAACAGAAAAGAATAACGATTGCATACACACACTTAAGAAAGTAGTTTCTAAAACAGAAAACCTCTCATTTAAACTACCAAATGGTTCAGAAATTAAAAAAGAAGAGGTTCCTACAGAAATATTAAATCAATTATGCGAATTATAAGCGGAAAATATAAATCGAGAAGGTTTCAGCTACCTACTAAATTCAAAGCTAGACCAACCACTGATATGGCTAGAGAAAGCCTATTTAATGTTCTAAACAACATAATCGATTGGGAAAGCACAAATGCACTAGATCTATTCTCTGGCACTGGGTGCATTGCAGTAGAGTTTGTGTCGAGAGGATGCCCGCATGTAATTAGTGTAGAGTCTGACATCAAGCACCATGCCTTTATTCGCAAAATAAAAGAAGAACTAGATGCAAAGGAACTATTGGCAATCAAATCAGATGCTTTCTCGTTTATAAAATCATGCAATCAAACATTCGATTTAATCTTTGCCGACCCACCGTATGACTTAAAAGAGCTTGAATTGATACCTTCAAAAATTTTTGAAAAAGAACTATTGAATGATGAAGGGATTTTTATTTTGGAACATTCCAAAAAGAACACTTTCACCGAGCACCCTTTCTTCAAAGAAGAACGAAGGTATGGAAGTGTCCATTTTTCATTTTTCGAGAAGAATAGTACTACAGAATAGTTGTTTCGTATAGGTTGTTTATCATCTCTTCGTTATACCTATCGACATAATCATTGATGATACGCTCGCTACTTGATATTGAGGTATCTTCAACTTTTGGATATTTTTTTGCAGCATTGGCAATTTCAGCCTTATTATCAGGTTCAGATGCTACCCTTTCTTGTTTCACAACAATTCTTCTACCAATAGCTAGCGTAGAAGATTTCATGCCATTCATGCTTTTTAGCTGAGCTACTGTGGTTTTGTGTGTGCGTGCAAGAGAACCTAGTGTATCGCCACTCTTAATACGATAATAGGTATTCTTGAGGTCGCCACTAGATGCCAATTCTTCTTTTACCTCCACTGGCTTAACAGTCTGGCTCACAATTAGTCTTTGTCCTATAGAGAGCTTTGTAGTTCTCAATCCATTCATTCGCTGCAAGCGCCCCACCGTAGTTCTATTTTTTCTTGCTATACCGCCCAAGGTATCGCCCTTTTTAATTCTGTAGTATGTATTGATGAAATTGCCACTTGCACCTGTACCATCGTATTGATCGGTGAGAGTTTGTTTGCGATGTGTGAGATAGAGAGATCTATTGTAATTCATAATTTCATCACTTTTACTGATAAAAGCATACATTTGATTTGCGGGCAAGACCAAAGTATATGGTTTGTGATTACCCGGAATGATATCGCGCTTAAACTGAGGATTGTATCTTCTTATATCCTCAACAGGAATATCAAGTACTTCAGAGATTTGCTTGAAATGAATTTCGTTTTTTACATGAATGGTGTCTAATGACATAAATTCAGCCGATGATTCTTTTGGACAAATCTGGTGTTCGCCGTTATAATTCATAATATAGGTTGCTGCAATAAAAGCAGGAACGTACCCCCGCGTTTCTCGCGGCAAGTTATAGTATATTGCCCAGTAGTCTTGCTTACCACCACTACGGGCAATTGCTTTGTTCACATTGCCTGGGCCACAGTTGTATGCAGCTATTACCAAGTTCCAGTCGCCATATATATTGTACAAATCCTTTAAGTAGCTTGCTGCGGCTTCAGTAGATTTATAAGGATCGCGCCGCTCGTCAACCAAACTATTTACCTCCAAATGATACTGCTTGCCAGTACGCAACATAAATTGCCACAAACCTGTTGCTCCCATGCGAGAAACAGCTACAGGGTTTAAAGCAGACTCTATTACAGGAAGGTATTTGAGTTCCAATGGCAAGCCATACCTATCTAATGCCTGCTCAAACATTGGATAGTAATAATTGCCCAAAGACAACATATAGCTCACCAAATCTCGACGACGAGAAGAATACATTTCAATATATGAGCGCACTACCGGATTGAAAGAGAGCTCCATATCGGTAGGCAAGTTATATAAGCGATGCATATAAACAGAATCGCTAAAAGCTACATTGGGTCCCTGTGTACATTGATTGGTAGATTCTGTAAAATTTACTTGCCAATTGGTAAGTAAATTGTTGATGCTTTCGTTCAGATTCTCGGGTATAACAAGTGTGGTATCCTCAACAACTACTGCAGAACTATCTTGAACTACTTTGTAATTTTGATTTTGAGAAATCAAAACTGATGTGCTTGTTAAGAATATTATGAATAATAATAAAGCATTTTTTCTCATAGTCATATAATAAATAAAGATAGTTCTTTTAGAAACTGATGCTACACTGAAGACCAAGGCTATTAGCAAAATAATCGGTCTTTTGGATAAGTGTAGGCTCTACTCTCAACGAGAGGTCGGAGCTGATATTAAAGTCAAAAAGCTGAGCATCTACATAAGCGTCTAACATACTTAGCGCATACATTGCCACTGTGCCTATTATACTCAAATCGCGATAGCGCCGATAGAAATCCTTGCGACGCTTCATCACACTTGTCAACCAAGCTTTATCTACCGTTTCGGGATCTACGCCATAGGGTAAGAAGTTTTTCCAACTATTTGTTTCTGGGTCTTCGTCCATTATGTCTTTATATCCATTTGAATAGTCGGTATAATATTTTCCATTCCATGTTATTGCATACGAAAAACCTAAGAATCCGCCATAAACAATTGGTAGCTTCCAATACTTACGATTATAAATTTGGCCTAACCCTGGAAAGATAGCCGAGTAAATGACGGCCCTAGTTGGATTGGGTTTAAAAACTTTTGACTCTAATGTCATGGGTAGTTTGGCAGTATCGGTGATAATAACCACAGAAGGCTGTGGCACCACAACAACAGAGTCTTGCACCAAAACCTCCACTGGAGGTGCCACTAAAGAATCTGTAATCTGGATAAGGCTATCAGAAGCAAATAAAGGCAATGTGTCGTTTGGGTTTTGCTGTATAATACCCTGAGAATAACCAGAGGCTATACTTAAAATAAAACAACATATAATCTTAACTTTGAGAAGCCTCATAAGGGTGATAATTTATTTTTTTATTACGTCGAATATCCCAATTATTCTCTCTAAATCTTCATTAGAAGTAAATGGGATGGTGATTTTTCCTTTACCTGTCTTTGAGTACTTGAATTCTACAGGTGTATTGAAAAAACGAGACAGATGATTCTTCAACGCATCAAACTCCTCAGATGTTTTCTGAATAGTTTTTTTTGTTTTATTTTTATCGGATAGCTTTGCTACTTCTTGTTTTACAATAGCCTCGACCTTTCTTACCGAAAGACCCTCCTTTATAATTCTATTGTATAGATTGAGTTGTAGCATAGGGTTTGGTATAGTAACCAAAGCACGAGCATGCCCCATGTCTATTTTTTTATCTTTTATACCTATTTGCAATTCGGCTGGAAGTTTCAACAAACGCATGTAATTGGCAATAGTAGCTCGTTTCTTGCCTACCCTTTCGCTCAACTCCTCTTGGGTCAATGACTGCGAATCGATAAGCTTCTGATAGGTCAATGCGATTTCAATGGCATTTAGGTCCTCACGCTGAATATTCTCGACCAAAGCCATCTCCATCACGTCTTCATCATCAACAGTCTTTACATAAGCAGGTATCCTCTTCAAACTCATCATCATGGATGCTCTGTAACGCCTTTCTCCTGCTATAATCTGATAGGTACCGTCTTCCAACTCGCGTAAAGTTATAGGTTGTATTACACCTATCTTTTTTATAGATGCAGCAAGTTCTTCCATCGATTCATCATCAAAATCTACACGTGGTTGATCTGGATTTGGTTTTATTTTTTCTAAATCTATTTCACTAATGTACGATGAACCCCTAGTTTCATTATCATCCATCGTGATTAGTGCATTCAATCCTCTTCCTAATGCTTTTTTCTTGGCCATTATATTGTTGTTACTATAAGTAAGCTACAAAGTTATTCATTTTTTTCGATAAGCTCCTTTGCTAGTTGCATGTGATTTACTGCACCACGCGAACCGGCATCATACATAAGAGCTGGTAGAGCATGGCTTTGCGATTCACTCAAAGTAACATTCCTATGAATAACCGAAGTGAAAACTAATTCACGGAAATGCTGCTTTACCTCTTCATATATCTGATTATGAAGGCGTAGCCTTGCGTCGTACATTGTCAGAGCAAAACCCTCTATTTCGAGCTTGGGGTTTATCTTTGATTTAATTATTTTGATTGTATTGAGCAACTTGCTTAATCCTTCCAGTGCAAAATACTCGCATTGCACCGGAATAATCACAGAATCGGCAGCTGCTAGTGCGTTCACAGTGATGATACCTAAGGAGGGAGAGCAGTCTATTAAAATAAAATCGTATTTATCTTTCACACTCACCAAAAGATCATGCATCTTCTGCTCTCTATCTAAGAGCTGCACCATTTCCAACTCGGCACCTACCAAATTGATGTGGGAAGGAACAATCTCTATTCTATCAAACTCTGTCTTAACAATAATGTCGGAAATAGATTTTTCGCCTATCAATCCTTCATAAAGTGTGCTATGGCTTTTTCTAACGTCAACACCTAAACCTGACGATGCGTTTGCCTGAGGATCTGCATCAACAACAAGCACTGATTTTTCGAGCGCAGCCAATGAAGCTGCTAAATTGATGGTTGTAGTCGTTTTCCCAACGCCTCCTTTTTGATTAGCTAATGCTATTATTTTACCCATACTACTATGTTATTCTTTAGAACAGCAAAATAAGGAATAAATCGGATAATTCTATGTTAATTAATTAGAAGAATGTCTTTTTTGTTGATAACTTGCCGTAAAACAGCACGTCTCAGTTTAAAAAAGTCTTGCATATCCTAAATTAAAATCTTTGTGGCTCATATATACATATTGATGGGGATCATAGTAATCTGTTTAAACCTATAGACTATAAGAAAATAAAAAAACCGATTGTCAATTAAAATAGCGACAATCGGTTTTATATATATGTTTGAAACTATGTTTCTACATCTTATTCAGCAACTACCTCAAAAGTAATTTCAACCGAAACTTCTTTGTGAAGTTTTACTGTTGCAGTATATGTGCCAATCTCTTTCACTTGATCTTTGAGCAAAATAAACTTGCGATCTACCTCAAAGCCTTTTTTAGCCAATTCTTCGGCTAACTGAATATTAGTTACAGAACCAAATATAGTTCCAGTAGAACTAGTTTTGGCACCCACAATGAGTGTAGTACCTTCCATTGTTTGAGCAAATGCTTCTGCTTCTTTTTTCAACTGCTCCAATTTATGAGCACGTTGTCTGTTATTTTCAGCAATAACTTTCTTCGCAGATACCGAAGCCATGATGGCCTTGCCCTGTGGAATAAGATAGTTTCTTGCGTATCCTTTTTTAACATCAACAACATCGTCCTTGTAACCTAATGTTACTATATCTTCTTTTAATATTACTTCCATTGTTTTCTTCTTTTTTTATTTCATTAAATCGGTTACGTATGGAAGCAAAGCTAAATGACGAGCTCTTTTTACCGCTTGCGCAATACGACGTTGAAACTTAAGTGATGTACCTGTAATACGACGAGGCAATATTTTACCTTGTTCGTTCAAGAATTTCTTCAAAAACTCAGGATCTTTGTAATCGATATACTTGATACCATTCTTTTTGAAACGACAATACTTTTTCTTTTTTACATCAACTGAAACAGGCGTTAAGTATCTTATTTCTGATTGTTTAGCCATTGTTTTATTTCCTCCTTTTTTTTAAATTATTTTACTTCAGATTTTGTGTCCTCGGCAGCAACTGGTGCTTCTTTTTTGGAAGAGCGATTTCTTCTTCTTTTTTCCGAGTATTCAAGTGAGAACTTGTCGTGCCTAGTTGTTAAGAAACGAAGAACGCGCTCATCGCGACGGAAATTCACTTCTAAACCTGCAATCGTAGTTGGATCTGCACTAAACTCTAACATGATGTAAAAACCTGTTGACTTTTTGTCGATAGGATACGCTAATTTGCGTATGCCCCAACTTTCTTCGTTTATAATTTCGGCCCCTTTGTCCGTTAGGAGGGTTTTAAATTTTTCTACCGCTTCCTTCATCTGTGCATCAGACAAAACGGGAGTCAAAATGAAAACGGCTTCGTAATTATTCATACTAAATTTGTTTGTAATTAATTATATAATAAAATTGAGGCGCAAAGATACAGATATTTTTTTATCAAGACAAAAACATTTGTTTTTATTTTCATTCATATTGGCACAATATCATCAGTATATAATATATTTTGCGTATCTTGTTGCTTAATCATACAACTTTTCATTGTTTGCGGTGTTTTACATTATTGTATAAATTTCAAACTACACATATTTTTAAAAATGAACAATCTGAAAAATATTGAGAACCAGGTAATGGTTATCTTTGGAGCTTCTGGTGATTTAACATACAGGAAGCTCATACCAGCTATTTTCGATTTGTACGAAAACAAATTGCTGCCAACACACTTTGCAGTCTTAGGGGTAAGCAGGAGCGATATTAGTGACAAGAATTTTAGAGAAAAAATGAAAAAAGGCATCAAAGAGTTTTCTCACTACAAAAACTCCAGCGATGATACTATAAATCTTTTTTTATCGAAACTGTTTTACTTAAGTATGGATACGGGAGATGGCAACGAGTATGGTGCGCTAAAGAAGAAACTAACAGAAATTGATGAAGAATATAAAACAGAGAAAAACTATATATTTTATCTTTCTACGCCACCACAATTATATTCGAAAATACCAAAGTTTTTGTACGGACAGGGTTTGAACCTACAGCGGAAAGGTTTTCGCAGAATTATCATTGAAAAACCTTTTGGTCACGATCTCCAATCGGCACAAGAGTTGAACAAAGTACTACTCGATTTTTTTGACGAAAATCAAATCTATCGTATCGATCACTACCTTGGCAAGGAAACGGTTCAAAATCTTATGGTGACTCGCTTTGCAAACGGAATATATGAACCCCTGTGGAACAGAAATTTCATACAGCACGTAGAAGTCACAGCCGCCGAAAGCATTGGTGTGGAAGGTCGTGGTGGATATTATGATGAAGCTGGAGCACTGCGCGATATGGTGCAAAACCATCTTATGCAGCTAGTAGCACTTATTGCTATGGAGCCACCATCAAAAATAAATGCAGAGGCCATCAAATACGAAAAGATGAAAGTCTTTCAGGCTTTACATCCTCTTTCAGAAAGCGACTTAAAGAAGAATGTTATTAGAGGCCAATACTCAGGATCAAAAATAAAAGGCGAAACAGTTTCTGGATATAGACAAGAAGAGAGCGTTAATAAAAAATCGCGTACTGAAACTTTTTTTGCTATGAAATTTTTTATCGACAATTGGCGATGGGCTGGTGTTCCATTTTACATCCGTACTGGCAAAAGATTACCAACACGGGTGTCAGAAATTGTTATCCATTTTAAGCCATCGCCTCAACAGCTTTTTAAGGACAACGAGGACAACGACAATCAACTTATCCTACGCATACAGCCCGACGAAGGAATTTTACTTAAAACAGGTATGAAAATGCCAGGTAATGGCTACGATGTAAAAACAGTTAACATGGATTTCCATTATACCGATCTCGACGATCATTATATACCAGAAGCTTACGAGCGATTGATACTGGATTGCATGGCTGGCGATAGCACCCTTTTTATGGATGGACCCGCATCTGAAGAGACATGGAGATTTGTTCAGCCCATACTCACCTATTGGGAAAATGACGATAAAGCGCCGCTTTATGGCTACCCAGCAGGTTCATGGGGACCCGAGAAGACAGACAACCTCATTGAAGGGGAGAAACAAAAATGGCGCTACCCATGTAAAAACTTGTCAGACGATGGTATTTATTGCGAATTATAAACTATATTTATTGATATGAAAACAAGAATTTTCGACAACCTTAATGATTTAAACAAGGATTTCACCTTGTGGCTAAAAGAACTTTTAGCAGAGAAAGAAACGCTGTCAATAGCATTATCTGGAGGCAACACGCCAAAATCGCTATTTAAGTATTGGGCAACCAACCATGTAGATGATATTGATTGGAGTAAAATAAAATTCTTTTGGGGTGACGAACGATGTGTGTGGCCCAACGACGAAGATAGTAATTACAAAATGGCAAAGGAATACCTGTTTGACCACGTGCCAGTGACCAGCGAAAACATCTTTAGAATAAGAGGAGAGAACGATCCCTACAAAGAAGCTAGAAGTTACCAAGAGCTGCTGCAAAATGAACTAGAAACCTTAAATGGCGTTCCGCAAATAGATGTTCTGATGCTTGGCATGGGTGAAGACGGACACACAGCATCTATATTTCCGCACGAAATGAATCTATGGGATAGCAGCAATATGTGTGTTGTGGCAACACACCCCAAAACAAGACAAATGCGCATCAGCCTATCGGGCCAAACTATTAATGCTGCAAAAAATGTAGCGTTCTTGGTGACAGGTGCACCTAAAGCAAAAAAAGTGCAAGCAATAATTGAAGATAACGAAAATGCACAAGAAAAATATCCTGCAGCCAAAGTGCAACCAGCTTCTGGAAATTTGACTTGGTTTTTGGATAACTATGCAGGAAGAGAACTGACGAAGTGAAAAAATAATAGCTAAAAATTAAACAAATGATGGGCTTGACATAGTACATACCTTCTTGTCATAAGGTATGTACTATGATATTCAAACTTTTTACCAAACAAGCAAAATAATATCATAATAGATCAGGTGGCAAAAAGAATTTATATAAAAGACTGGCTAGAATTAAAGCCTTACCGAAAACAATATAAAACAGATGCATATTACTTGAAAATTTGCAATAAAGTAAAAGATGCAATAGTAAAAGAGAGTTATATTACTGAGCTTTTAGATGATAATGGTCTCAATTATTTGTCCTGTTTCTTAACTTCATATTTAGAAGATGTGATATCCGAAACTAATATTTGGACTACCTTCATTAGGTTGCACAAACAGCTATACAACAAGCAACTACCTTTTTATTTGTTGGACGAGTACTACGAAGGAGAAATAAACATCCAAGATATTAGCTTGTTAGTGTGGTATTTCATCAACTCAGCTCAAGAAGAAGAGTTTGTTGCTCCTTTCGATGATTTTGTTGTTGAAACAGCCCTTAGCACAATGCTTGTGCTCGAAGATGCTTGGGAAGATGCACCCGAGAATAGTTGTTTGAAACAATATTATGAAATAGACGACAAGGAAGAGGATTTTTATGCAGCACGAAAATTGATAGAATCACTGTTGTACAACACTTACTTGTTTCATCCCGACACTAGATTGAAACTAAATAGGAAAAACGAGGAAATAATAGATGACAGTAAAGATGAAGGTTTAAGTGAGGATATTTTAATTGGATATTTAAAAGACAACAAGGACGAAACAACCCTTACAACTCACACAACATTACTTGGTTTGAAAGGTAAAGAGTGGATTGCAGAAATTTTAGGGAGCAATCATCCTCTTAGCAAAGACTTCCTAAACATCTCCCCAAAAATAGCTGGCCTATTCTTGTACAAAGGCCAAGACACAACCAACCTATTTTTAGAACATATTGCATCAGGCAAAAAATTTGAGTTGACTAAAAAATCCTTCGATCATTCTGACGATTTTGATACGGTTGATTCAATTGCATATATGGGAATTGCAAAATGGAAAGATGAATGGTGGTTTTCTGGTGTATATCTACAAGTAGGTTACGACCCTACAATAATTTCAGAGGAAAGAAGCTCTTTGAAAAGCAAAATGGCTGTCAACTTCTTAGACCAAAAGACAAATAATCCTGAAGCCGAAATTATTAAACAATTAGAAGTCTTTAAAGAGTTCAACAATGGCTCGCAGATAGCCTTTCTAGCAGCCGATAAAATTAATAGTTTCATAGACGATTACATCGAATTTTATAACAACTCATTCAAATATACTAAAAAGCAAAAGGCCAAAGCCTTAAAAAAAGCACAACAACAACGTGGTTATGTAAGCAATGAAAAAGAGAAAACAGACTTTTCTGATATTTCAGAATCAGGCTTGGTCTTTTTTAATCCTAAAAGCGGGGTAGAAATTGCACTCGATATTAATAGCGCGTTTCCACTACCCCAAAATCCTTTTTTTGATATTGAAGAGAGCAACATCGATGTATGGTCTTTACTAGCTTCTGACGAATTCTCAAAAGAGTTAGCCATGTATTGTGTTGATAACTTTAAGAAAGTGTTGCCTTTTTTCGATAATGAGAATGGGCATGTATATCTAAAGGATATCGACTTTTTACTTAGATTTTGGAAGAGAGGTAGTTACTTTTCGAAACCCACTATAACTTATGAAACAACAACAGAAAACAACTAGGGTTTACTAGAAAAGTAATAACCAAAGTTTTAATAAACACCAAATTCCATGTACAAAGTAATGTGTATAGAATTTGGTCTTTTATTGATTGTAGGTGATAAAGCAACCAACTTTATGTAGGTACAAGATGTTGTACTCTGCACCTCTATATTGATGTTATGAAGTGATATGAGAAAACATACCGTCTGTTATATATATACCTTTAGGACAATCATATAAACCATCTTAATAACAATAGATAAACCTTTCTTTCATAGATTTGTTTAGTCACACACAAATCAATTGAAATAAAACAACATGCAGTTAAAGAAACTATTCATTCTATTCATTCTCATCATATCTTTCAATACTACATTTGCACAAATAAACAATGCTGTGGTATCGGGTGTAGTGCGCCATGAGCAATCAAAAGAACTGTTGCCCTACGTAAATATAGTTGTTACTGATAGTGACAATACGTTTCTGACGGGAACAATTACCAATGAAAAAGGCATCTTTACTATTGATGGTCTCAGCACAGGCGACTATTTAGTAAAGGTGTCGTTTATGGGCTTTACTGAGCAAACAATACCTTTTCATGTTGGCAGATTGAATAATTATCTCAATTTAGGAACCATCTCTCTGGTAGAGTCTGCAACCCAACTAGATGAACTTACTGTTACAGCCACAAGGATGGAAGTTGCATCGGCAATGGATAAAAAGACGTTTGCTATAGAAGATAACATTAGCCAGCAAGGTGGTTCAGTTTTGCAAGTTATGCAAAACCTACCTGGTGTTACCATCGATAGAGATGGTAAAATATTCCTACGTGGAAGCGATAAAGTAACCATCCTGATTGACGGTAAACAGACCGCTATAACTGGCATTGGCTCACAATCGGGCCTCGATAACATACCAGCATCTGCAATTGGGACAGTCGAGATTATCAACAACCCATCGGCAAAATATGATGCGAGCGGAATGGCTGGTATTATTAATATTGTGTTCAAAAAAGAACAAGAGTTTGGATGGAACGGTAAGGCTGGTATTACCCTTGGAGCTGGGGCATTGGCAGAAAAAGAACCCAATCTTGATGGTATCCGAAAACAGTATAGTTTTACGCCAAAAGTGAACCCTTCGTTATCAGCCAACTATAAGCAGGAGAAAACAAACTTCTTTGTTCAAGCAGACATGCTGTATCACAAGCAAATGATGAAAAATGAATTTACCCTGCGGACTTACGACAATGGAGAAAAGGTGAATCAGCAATTTCTTGAAAACAGAACGCAGCCTATATATAACATCAAAGCTGGTATAGACTATAATCCGAATAAGAGGAATACATTTACCTTCTCTGCACTATTCAACTATCGAGAATATACCGACCTCGGAGATATACCCTACGACAATATCGATGGAAACAGACTGCGACTATGGCAATATTATGAAAACGAAGTAAATCAAACCCTATTTGCTACCATTACGCACAAGCATTCGTTCAATCAACCTGGTCATAGTCTCACTTCGTCGTTCAACTATTCGTTCCGACGCAAGGACGAGGTGTTCAATTTCACCAACAACTTGTACAACCCCACTACAATAGGAACAGACACTACAGGCTTAATAGCCGATGAACACATTTTTGACCTTACTTTTGATTACTCAAAACCGTTAAAAACAGGAAGGCTTGAGGTGGGGACAAAACAACGCACACGAAATTTCCCCAATGATATCTACTTTAAGCCAGGCTCTAATTCGATACTCGACCCAGGTCTTGCAGGCAGTGCAGAGTACAGAGAGTGGCTTTCGGCAGTATATGGAACATATATTTATGAGCATAAAAAGTTTGAACTTGAGGCAGGTCTTCGCTTGGAGTATGCCAATGTTGACTATTTGGTTGATCCCAACCACAGTGTTTACAGTAGCACGGGGTTTGATTATATTGACCCATTCCCAAGTGTACGAGCTACTTGGATAATTAGCGACAATAGCAGAGTATCGGTATTTTATAATAGACGTGTAGATAGACCAGAGGAAAAACAACTAAGAACTTTCCCCTCCTATGCAAGTCCCGAAATACTCGCTATGGGAAATCCCAACCTACAACCACAGTTTACGCAGTCGGTTGAATTGGGTTTTAGACAATCGTGGAATGGTGGCTACCTCTTCAATGCAGCCTACCACAGAATGTCAACCGATATTCTAACCAAGATTATAACCGAAGTGCCTGCCTCAAACCTTCTGGCGGAAGTATATCAGAATGCAGATAAGGGACAAAACACTGGGATAGAATTGGTGCTTAACCAACAATTGGGACGCAAAGTAAGACTTAACGCCAATGGTAATGTTTACAGAAACAGCATTGGTGCGTTTAAGATTGTAAATGCATATCCAAATAATGTTTCATTTACTGGTGCGAAGCAAAACATTATAGCTGGAAATGCTAAGCTCAACATTATTGCTAAAATACTAAAAGACACCGAGCTACAGATAACAGGCATATACCTTGCTCCAGATATTATTCCGCAAGGAAAAATTCTTGCTCGTTACTCTATCGATGCAGGAATAACTAAAACAATACAGAATGGCAAAGGGGAAATATTTATAAACGCCAGCGATATTCTGAATACCCTTGTTATGCGGTATGAGATTGAGGGCACATCGTTTAATCTGAGGTCTGACGATTATTATGAGACGCAAGTGGTAAGAGTTGGCTATCAGTTTAGATTTTAAGGGAGGGCGATTTTAAATGAAATAGCCTATCTTTGAATCGGCAATCGTAGAGAGACGCCATGCTTTGCGTCTCTCTCTCTCATCACCACCCCGCCCTAAAGGCACCCCTGAACGGGAGGGGAATTTGGAAAATGAAAAAACGGGGAGAATTAATCACGCCACCCTCACCCTATAATGACAGCTCACCTTCCCCTTAGTCATATTGGTCAATTTCGATTTTATTAATCGTTTGCGAATAGCAGATATATGATCGACAAACAAAATACCATCTATGTGGTCATATTCGTGTTGGATAACACGTGCTGTAAAGCCAGTGTAGGTTTCGCTATGTGGTTGCAGGTTCTCATCGAGGTACTCAATTTCTATTTGGTCTTGGCGGGGCACACTTTCGTGGACGCCAGGAATACTCAAGCAGCCTTCTTCGGTTGACGCAATTTCGCCACTGCGATTGGTGATGCGCGCATTGATAAATGCTTTTTTCAGATCTTTGTATTGTGGATTCTCCTCATCGGCTAGTGGAGAAAGGTCTATTACAAAAATACGATCTTCGAGACCTACTTGTGGTCCGGCAAGGCCTACTCCGTCGGCGTTGTACATAGTTTCGTACATGTTGTCTATTAACTCTTTCAGGTTGGGATAAGATGCGTTAATGTCTTTTGTTACTTTTCTCAGTATGGGGTGTCCGTATATGTATATAGGTAAAATCATAATATAATAATAGTTCGTTTTTGCTTTTCTGTATATGTTTGTTTTTTGTGCGCTTTAAGATAAACTCATTCGTCTGCCTTCCATATATCCTTGCAATATGATAGTAGCACTTATCTCATCGACCAATGCTTTATTTTGACGTTGTTTTTTCTTCAACCCACCATCAATCATGGTTTGATGAGCCATTTGCGAGGTGAAACGCTCGTCGAAATATTCCACAGGAATATCAGGGATTTCCTTCTGCAATTTTTTCACAAATGGTTTAATGTATTGCATACTTTCAGACTCTTCGTAATTCATTTGTCGTGGTAGGCCAATAATAATTAGTTCAACAGGCTCTTTTGCAACATATTCTTTCAAAAAACTGATTATAGTATGCGATGGCACCGTAGTGAGCCCGTTGGCAATAATTTGCAACGTATCGCTCACTGCAATACCCGAACGTTTTCGTCCATAATCTATTGCAAGCAATCGGGCCATATTTACAGTTACTTAAATATCAAAATTCTTCCGTTTCAATTCGAAATCTTTTCCGAGATATTTCTCGCGCACCACTTCGTTGGCTGCCAACTCTTGTGCAGTGCCCTGAAACAACACTTTCCCTTCAAACAGCAAGTAGGCCCTATCTGTAATACTCAATGTTTCGTTCACATTGTGGTCGGTAATCAAGATACCAATGTTGCGGTATTTCAATTGGGCCACAATAGATTGAATGTCTTGCACGGCAATAGGGTCAACACCTGCAAAGGGCTCATCGAGCATAATAAACTTTGGATCGATGGCCAAACAACGGGCTATTTCTGACCGTCGCCTCTCGCCTCCAGATAGTTGGTCGCCAAGGTTTTTGCGTACTTTGTGCAGACCAAACTCATCAATAAGGCTCTCCATCTTTTCGTGTTGTTCATCACGGTTTTTATTGGTCATTTCGAGCACCGAAAGGATATTGTCTTCTACCGACATTTTACGAAAAATAGATGCCTCTTGTGCCAAATAGCCAATTCCGTATTGTGCACGCTTATACACAGGAAACTTTGTGATGTTTTGCTCACCCAAAAAGATTTGTCCTTCGTTGGGCACAATCAATCCTACAGCCATATAAAAAGTGGTAGTTTTGCCAGCTCCATTTGGGCCGAGCAATCCTACAATTTCTCCCTGCTTTACATCTATAGAAACATGACTCACCACAGTACGTTTGCCATACTTCTTCACCAAATTTTCTGTACGGAGCACCAAGTGCTCTTGCACTTTTGGTGCATCGGCGACAATGCTGTCCGTTGGCTCTGATTGTTCGTTATTGATGTTGTTATCTAATAGTTTGTTGTTCATCTGTTTCCAATATTTATGCAAAGATACAAAATCTAAAAGAGTAGAATATCATTTCACTCTAAGAACTTCTGTAGAAATGAAAATGAATGTTATTGGCTTATTATCACCTCGGCATATTTTACCTCGCCTTGTATAGGTGGATTGTTTTTTGCTAAACGCACTTCTAGGGATAATATTTGAGGAAATGCTATCTGAATAGATTTATAAATGCGCATAGCCACATGCTCCAACAATTTAGAAGGCTGCTCCATTTCTTTTTTCACCAACTCGAAAACATGGGCATAGCTAATAGTATCATCCACATTGTCGGTTTTGCATGCACGCAACAAATCTGCCGTTATGCAAATATTTACCACAAAGTTGTTGCCAACTTTTGTCTCTTGCTCCAACACGCCATGATAAGCATAAAATTGCATATCGTGGAGTTTAATACTTGTTTTCATTCTCTATTTATTTGTATTCTATTCCAAAAGTAACTATTATAAATGACCTAAGTATAATTTTCAATGCAAATATAACAATCTGACCATGCAAATGCTCTATTTAGAATAAGCCTCTTAAAACAAATACTCACTAAAACTGGTGCAATATTTATACTTTGAAATAGCCTAGAAACACAAAAGGTAAATGCCATTACAACAAGAAATGAAAGATAATTGGAGAAAAACAATGAAAATTTGCACAAAAAGTTTGAAATAGATAGACACCATCTATTTATAGACGAAACGAAGAGTCTGCTCCACGAATGCCTCAAACTGCTCTACAAAAACATGTACAGAACTGATTATTAGACCATAACAAACACACAAATACTTGCATTGCATTAAACTATTCACTACATTTGGATTCAATAGTATAGTACAAACCCTTTAAAACAATTAGAATATGAAAAAGTATTTATTTTTAGTAGCAACACTTTTGCTAACAATGAGCATGTCAGTTTCGGCTCAGAACAACAACAGAAGAAACACCGACAACAGACGATCGGAGCGTATTATGAAGATGACTCCTAAAGAAAGAGCCGATTTAATGGCTAAAGAACTCGACTTGACAGCTGAACAAACTGCACAAGTACAGACATTGTGCGAAAAACAAGATGCAGAACGTCTAGAACAAGTTGCAGCACAAAGAAGCCAACGCGGAACGGGAACACAAAATCGGGACGCTCGTCGTGAAGAGTTTCGTGCCATGAGAGAAAAAGAGATGCAGGCTCAGCATGAAGAACTTGTAAAGATTATCGGAAAAGAAAAAGCGGATAAATGGAATGAATTACGTCAAGATGTAAGAGACACAAACCGCGCTGGAAGAAGAAATCCAGGCTATCGTTACAGATAAACAAAGCACTTACTTTACTAACACTAACAGCACCTTTCTGAAAAGAGAGGTGCTGTTATTTTTGCACATTATATATTGTATTAATAGGATGTAATTGGTGATTTTGCAAACTATATATAGCAAAAAAAGGGGCAAGAGGTAGCTAGTAAACCCATCGTTATTATTCTCTCGAGAGATAAACTAAGCCCATGCTTTACACCTATATTCATTATCATGAAGTTGTGTTTGACTAATTGCAAATTGAAAGTAATTTACAAACACCACACATGCAAGTAAATAACCTTAGATTGAACAACATTGGAGGCCTTTCGGATTACCCGTAAAGCTATGTGTTTATAAAAAGCGACCTTATACTAAACTACTACCACTATGCCTATACCACCAGTATCTTACAATTCGAAACAATTCTTTCCATTTAGGTTGCAGTTGTTAAACAAAAGTCAGCTTTATTAAGCAGAAATCAAATTCACAGCGGTAGATTCGGCAGTCATGAGGTAAATATCAAATCCTATTAGGTGAATTTTCGAGTATGAGATGAGAATCAGATACAACTCAGCAAATTACATTTTCAAGAGATAAATGGCAAATTCACGGCCGTAGATGTAACGATCATCAGATGAAAAGTCAAATCAACAAGCATAGATTTGAGTTTTATGAGTGAAAAGGCAAATTAACCGTCGTAGATTTAGTGCTTCTTGAAATGAAAGTCTGATTAACCACAGTAGATTCGGTTTTAATGGGAAGAAAGTCAAATCCACCTCTGCAGATTCAATTCTCATGACATAAACTTCAAACCCCACCTTGACGAAAAGATTTTTATCTTAAACAAGTATAATACATTAATAATAATGGAGATACACATTGGTATTAATTACATTTCAAGTTTTTTTGTAGATGTAATACATATAAGTTCGAAAGAATAGCGAAACCCGTTTCAGAAAAAAAGATTTTCTTGAAAAAGGGATAGATGAATCTACTATATCTGCAATTAATCACATTTTTATTATCTTTGTGTCAAACAAAAATAATAGAACAATGAAAAAACTTTTTTTTATGCTATCAACCCTTCTCTTGCTTGTAGGATGCACCAATAGTCAACAAGGAGGAACAGATGAGCCATCGTCGCAAGATGCCCCATTTGAGTACACTGCAGACAAATTTGCAGACATTGAGATACTTCGTTATCAAGTTCCAGGATTCAACGATCTTTCTCTTCAACAAAAAGAGCTCATTTACTACCTTTCTGAAGCTGCACTAGAAGGAAGAGACATATTGTTTGATCAGCACAACAA
>CAYVLC010000023.1:22017-24855 GCA_964452155.1 uncultured Dysgonomonadaceae bacterium | reverse complement strand
TGTGTGCTTCTCAATCTATTCGCACTAATGCATAAAAAAAGGATTAAACTTATATGTTTGTCCTTTCTATTATTAGTATCAAGAGAAATACTTTATTTGCACGCTATTGAAGGACTATAAAATATCTAGCAATTCTATTTCGAAAACCAGAGTTGTGTATCCAGGAATGGTGTTCTGACCATTTGCTCCATATCCAAGCATTGTAGGTATCCATACTTCCCATTTATCTCCAACTTTCATGTGCTGCAAAGCAGTGCTATATCCGTCAACCACGCCCGCAACATTGAAAACACTAGGAACATTGTTACGATTGGCTGTAGAGTCAAAAATATACTTGTTGTTTACCTTAATGCCGTCTTCGTTGGTATAGGTATCGCCTTTGTTCCAGTCAACCATTTTATACCAACCTGTGTAGAGTACTTTTACACGGTCGGTGTAGAGAGGTGTTTCTCCATCTCCGCTTTTGATTACCTTATAAGCTATTGACCCGTTTTTAGATTGAGACATTATGGTCTTGAATTCCGCTGAAGCTGCAGTCTTAAGGAATGCCGCCTCATTGTTGTCTTTCCACATTGTATCTGTTTCGTCGTCTTTGGAACACGAAGCAAATAGCAATGCGACAAGAGTGGATAGTAATAGTAGTTTAATTTTCATTGTCTATTGGGAGTAATTTATTCTTTTCCTATTGTTTTGTTATTGATATGCCGCTCAATTAGATGAGTTGTTTCAACAGATACTCTATTTTAGTTTTTGCTGAGATTTCTTGCTCCAACATTTCTAGTGTAACACGCTTTTGCTCCATAGTGTCGCGTTCGCGAATGGTTACAGTATTATCTTCGAGGGTTTGGTGGTCTATAGTAACACAATAGGGGGTACCAATTGCATCCTGACGGCGGTAGCGTTTGCCAATGCTGTCTTTCTCGTCATACTGGCAGGAGAAGTTGAACTTGAGTTTGTCCATTATCTCACGTGCTTTCTCTGGTAATCCTCCTTTTCTTATTAATGGTAAAATAGCTGCTTTTACAGGAGCCAAAGCTGGAGGCAACTTCATTACTACACGAGTTTCTCCGTCTTCAAGAGCTTCCTCGCAATAAGATGCAGCCATTATGGATAAGAACATGCGGTCAACCCCAATGGAAGTTTCCACTACAAAGGGTGTGTAGCTTTTGTTGAGCTCTGGGTCAAAATATTGCAATTTCTTTCCTGAGAATTTCTCATGCTGTGCTAAATCAAAATCGGTGCGCGAGTGTATTCCTTCTACTTCTTTAAATCCGAAGGGCATCCTGTATTCTATGTCTGTGGCTGCATTAGCATAGTGAGCTAGTTTTTCGTGATCATGAAAGCGATAGTTCTCTGCACCAAAACCAAGAGTTTGATGCCATTTCATACGAATTTTTTTCCACTCTTCAAACCATTCTAGCTCTTCGCCTGGTCTCACGAAGAATTGCAACTCCATCTGTTCAAATTCGCGCATGCGGAAAATAAACTGGCGTGCAACAATCTCGTTACGAAATGCTTTACCAATTTGAGCAATACCAAAAGGTATCCTCATACGGCCAGTCTTCTGCACATTCAGATAGTTCACAAAGATACCTTGAGCAGTTTCGGGGCGCAAATACACTTTAAGTGCACCATCAGAGGTAGCACCCATTTCGGTAGAAAACATTAGGTTGAACTGGCGAACATCTGTCCAGTCTCGCGTGCCGCTTACAGGGCATGCAATTTCGCAATCTATTATTATTTGGCGCAATTCGGCCAAGTTGTTATCGTTTAGAGCTTTTGCAAAGCGATTGTGTACTTCGTCTCGCTGGCTCAAATATTCTAGTACACGAGGATTGGTTTGACGATACATTGCTTCATCAAACTTATCACCAAAACGTTTGGCTGCTTTCTCTATTTCTCTCTCTACTTTGTCATCTATTTTGGCTATGAAGTCTTCGATTAACACATCGGCTCGGTATCTTCTTTTGCTATCTCTGTTGTCAATCAACGGATCGTTGAAAGCGTCGGTGTGTCCCGATGCTTTCCATATAGTTGGGTGCATAAAAATGGCGGAGTCTATACCCACAATATTCTCGTTGAGCAAGACCATACTATCCCACCAATATTTTTTTAAATTATTTTTGAGCTCAACGCCCATTTGTCCGTAGTCGTACACAGCTGCTAGGCCATCATAAATTTCGCTAGACTGAAACACAAAACCGTATTCCTTGCAATGCGATACTAACTTTCTAAAAACATCTTCTTGTGCCATATATTATATAAGTTTCGGGGCAACATAAAGCCCATTCGCAACTAAGCAATTTAAAATAAAAATTGAACTTTGCTGCGCGCAAAAGATTTGCTTATTAACTATTAATTTTGTTTTTTAATTTGAGGTTACAAAGTAAGCGGTTTTTTTGAAATTTCTAGAAGCTTTATCCTTAAAGATAAATAAAGAGAACACAACAAAGGGGCTGTGTGAATTGATATTGATGAAGAAAAACTAAAAAAAATCTTTTGTTTTCGCATAAATTATTCACAGATTTTCTTTTAAAGAATAGAGTCAGCACCTACGAATAGACTCGATACTTACAAATATGTCGTCTTCGATATCTATCATTGCATTTATTAGATATACTCCTGCATACAAATAAATATTATTCACATGCACCTCTTTCTCTTCGATAATTCCCGCTTCCAAGAGTCTTTGTCGTTTTGTTCCGGCTAGGAGAGTGCTGGTTGGAGTATAGAGCTTACCTTCTACGTCTTTAAAAACCACATTTGTGTAGGATGTATCGGTAACCAAGGAATTCTTTACAATCAAAATATCATCACAATCTTCGCGACGTGCAAATA
>CAYVLC010000023.1:6645-21917 GCA_964452155.1 uncultured Dysgonomonadaceae bacterium | reverse complement strand
ACCAAGGAATTCTTTACAATCAAAATATCATCACAATCTTCGCGACGTGCAAATAGCTTGTCGATAGAATCTCGATTGAGATATTTGTAGCTATAATCAATTGCCATGTCCTCTACAATAGCAAGACTACAGATAGTGCGCATTTTGTAGGGTTCAAAATCTATAGAAACAACTTTACTATTATACACAATTCTACATTTTACTACTCCCTTGCATAAATCTGCAGGTATCATTTTGTCCTCTAGCACCACAGTTATTGGCTCTGAAAAGAAGTGCAAAGTGGTGCGAAAGATTCTATCTGTGTGAGGTTGGGGGGCAACAAATACTCCGTCCTTAATCTTTATTACCTCTACAAAGGTGGGCTCTTTCATACAAATGGTAGGTATATCTTATTTAAAACTTCATGGTATTCTTTTTTGTAATTGCTCTTAGAGGTAATGCCTCCGCCACTTCTATAATACATGTTTCCATCATTCGTTTCTATAAATCTTATCAGTACAGCGGTGTCCAATGTCTTGCCGTCAAAATATCCGGCAATTCCACAATAATATCCTCTTGGTAGATTTTCTGCTAGGTCTATATACTCTATTGCCATCGTTTTGGGCGATCCTGTAATTGACCCAGCTGGTAGGAGTGAGAATAGAATATCGCCCATTTTAGTCATATAATCATTTGGCAACTCCCCCTCAACCTCAGAGCTCACTTGCAATAGTGTTCTATTGCTCAGTTCAATTCGATCTAAATACCTGAATCGTTTGGTAGTAACATTTTGTGCTATTGAACCAAGTTCTTCTACTATAAGTTGTGTTGTGGTGGTGTGCTCGGCAATTTCTTTGGGGTCGTTTAATATTACCTGTTCGGCATTTTTCATTGATGCATCTATTGTTCCTTTCATCGGAAAAGACGATATTCTACCGTTTTCGATCTTGACGAAACTTTCTGGTGAGAAACATACAAACTTGTCGGGAACATACACTCGATAGCGAGATTGGCTGCGTAGGAATATCTCGTGACAATCGATATTTGTACTGATTGGTGTTTTAACAGTAAGGTTCACTACGTCTATCTCACCATACTTTAAGCCTTGTTCAACTATCTCGAACTTAGAGAAGTACTCCTCTATCGATATTGGAATAACGTTTAGCTCTACCTTTTCATTATTCCTAACTTGAGAAGGTGCATTGCCAAAGCCGTTGAAATGGAAAAGTATTTCACTTTGATTCATAGGGTTTTCTATGAACACGCCTTCCGTCATTTCATAATTTAGCGCGAAAAAGAATGGGGTCTGTTGTAATGCAGCCTCGTTGATGCTAATGCGAACTTGATCTGTGTCGATAAACTTCATTTTATATTATATATCACCGTAAAATGCGAGCAAATATATGAAATATTTCAGATTACTCAATGGAAACTGGTCCCATGTCAATTTAAAGATAGCGGCAGATAAGAATCGCTTTTCTAATTGGTTTCACTTATTATTTTGCTATAAACCTTTGCTAAACTATTTGTAGGTAAAGGGTTTCTTACATTAAAAGCTATTGATGCAATGCAAGAAAAAACAATCGTTCTTTAGCACAACAATTACAAAGTTACTAAAATCAAAGATAAAATGTTACTTTTGCAACTGTTACTACAAGTTTTTCTACGAAAATAATACGTTTATTATATGGCAAGTGGGATGAAAACTCTGGCCAAAGAAACTGCAATATATGGTATTAGCAGCATCTTTGGTAAATTGCTCAGTTGGTTTCTTGGTTTGTATTGGGCTTTTGAATTGCAAACTATTGCCGAAATGGGTGTTATTACCTATTCGTATGCATGGATTGCTCTGTTTCAGGTAATTTTGACTTACGGCATGGAAACTGGTTTCTTTCGGTTTGCCAATAGAGAGAAAGAACCTCTCACCGTATATTCCACAGCTATCATAAGCATTGTGTCTTCAACGCTTCTTTTTGTGGTGCTAGCCGTTACATTCTTAGACCCAATTGCTTCTTCATTTGGTCCCAGCATGAAGCCTCGCTATGCGCTCATGCTTATCCTCATTCTTATGTTTGATGTCTTGGGCGCTATTCCCTTTGCATATTTGCGTTTCTCAAAGCGTCCGCTAAAGTTTGCATTTCTCAAGTTGCTCAATGTAATACTAATTATAGCCTTCAATCTGTTTTTCTTTAAATTGGCTCCTTGGTTGGCCAACTATTACCCCAACATGTTTTCGTGGTACGATATATCTAATGGAATCGACTACATACTTTTCTCCAATCTTATAGCTTCAGCTATTCAGTTTTTGTTGCTTACTCCTCACATGCGCATCAAATATAAATTTGATAGAGCGCTGTTCAAAAAGATGTTGAGGTATTCTTATCCACTTCTTATTTTGGGTATTGCAGGCGTGTTGAATCAGTCGGCAGATAAAATGGTTTTTACATGGTTATATCCCAATCCGGCCGAAGCAGAAACACAATTGGGCATTTATGGGCAGAGTTTTAAAATTGCCATTATTATGGTTATGTTTACACAGGCTTTTCGCTATGCTTTCGAACCATTTATATTTGCACGAGATAGAGAGGAGAGTGCCAACTCTAATTTGAAATCGTATGCCGATGCCTCAAAGTATTTTTTAATACTGGGGCTGCTCATATTCTTAGTCACTATTGGCTATCTCGATATCATTAAATACCTAATACCCCGCAACTATCACGAAGGGCTCAAGGTGGTGCCCATTGTAATGCTCGGAGAATTGTTTTTCGGTCTATATTTTAATCTCTCTTTGTGGTACAAACTAACCGACAAAACTAAGTGGGGAGCCTATATGTCGTTGTTTGGTTTGATTATTACACTCTCCATTCTCATAATCTTTATCCCTTACTATGGATATATGGCATGCGCTTGGGCTTCGTTTTTTGCCAACCTTAGCATGATGGTTATATCTTACTTCTTGGGGCAAAAACATTATCCAATACCCTACAATCTGAAAACAGCACGCAACTTTGTGCTACTTACTTTGGTGTTGGGTGGCTTTATGTTTTTAAACTTTATCTACTCGCCCAACGTGGTTGTTCGCATAGCTTTAAACACAATAATTGTAGTAATCTACGTGGTTGTAACAATAAAAAAAGAGTTACCTTTGCAAGATATGCCCGTGATAGGCAAATATTTCAGAAAATAATTATTTGAATCAATAACTATATAAAACTAAATTCGATTATGAGAAAAATGCTATTAGCAGTAGCTATCATCTTTTTTACTTTCTCAGCCAAAGCTGACGAGGGGATGTGGCTATTAAAGGAACTGAACCAACAAAGTATTGCTCGGATGCAAGAACTTGGGTTTACTTTCCCTATTGATAAAGTCTATGACGAAGAAAAAGCTTCGCTCAAAGATGCTGTTGTCATTTTTGGTGGTGGTTGCACAGGTGTAGCTGTTTCTGAAAAGGGTTTGATATTTACTAATCATCACTGTGGTTACGGAGCAATCCAGAAATTGAGCTCTGTTGAGCACGACTACTTGAAAGATGGTTTTGCTGCAAAGGATATGAATAGCGAATTGGCTTCAGATGGACTAGCCGTATCATTTTTGCGCTCTACTAAAGATGTTACCAATGAGATTTTGTCTAAAATACCATCTGTATTGAGCGAGGTGCAACGTCAGCAAGCCATTGATTCAATATCGGGTACATTGACAGAAACTTACAAAGACGATCCTTTTACGCAAGCACGTGTAGTTCCTTTTTATGCAGGAAACAAATATTACATGGTAGTATATGATGTGTTTCGCGATGTTCGTTTAGTAGTAGCTCCTCCATCGTCTATTGGTAAGTTTGGTGGCGATACCGACAATTGGATGTGGCCTCGCCAGACTGGCGATTTTTCTGTGTTTAGAGTATATGCCAACAAAGAGAATAAGGCTGCAGAGTATAGCAAAGACAATGTGCCTTACACTCCTAAGCACATAGTTCCAGTGTCGCTTGCAGGCTACAAAGAGAACGATTATGCAATGACTATAGGGTTTCCTGGTACAACAAAGAGATATTTGTCGTCGTGGGGTATTCAACGCATGATCGACTCTGAAAACAAACCTCGTATTGAGGTGAGGGGCGAGAAACAAAAAATATGGAGAGAAGCCATGAACCAAAGCGATGCTATCCGCATTAAATATGCTTCGAAATATGCAGGAAGTTCTAACTATTGGAAAAACTCTATGGGGATGAACGAGGCATTGGCTAAACTGGGCGTTGTGGAAGAAAAAGTGAAGATAGAAAATGAATTGGCCAAGTGGATTGATAGTAATCCTGAAGCGAAAGCTAAATACGGCACCACATTGTCGTCTCTTAAAGATGCCTATACAAGCTCTACTGAGGCTGCTTTGCATACTACCTATTTTATGGAAACATTTAGAAATGGGGTTGAGATTATTCGTTTTGCCAATACGCTATTGGCGTTCGATTCCAACAATACTGAAAAAGACAAAGAAGACTTTATCAACGAACGCATCATCAATTCATACAAAGATTATGAGCCAGAGCTCGACAAAAGAGTTTTGCCTGTGATGCTCCGTTTGTATGCATCACGTGTGCCAACCGAAAACTTACCTGATGTTTATAATACTATTAACAAAAAGTTTAAAGGCGATTACGAAAAATATGCCGACTGGTTGTTCGATAAATCTAACTTCACAAACATAGAAGACTTGATGAAGCTGCTAAAAAAGAAAGACAACAAAGATATCCTAAAGGATCCGGCTATGGATTTGGCGCTTTCGGTGAAAGACATGGGTTACGAATTGTCTGAGAGGATGATTGGTTCGTATGAAAATATTATAAGAGCAGAGCGTGAGTTTATGGCAGCTATCATGGAGATGAATCCAGATTATGCCTATTCTTCTGATGCCAACTTCACACAACGATTGAGCTATGGCACAGTGCAAGGCTACGAGCCACGCGATGGTGTGTGGTATAACTACTACACAACAACTAACGGAGTGCTTGAAAAAGAAAAACCAGGAGACCCCGAATTTAACGTGCAACCTGAAATTTTAAACGAAATTCGCAAAGAAGATTTTGGAAAGTATGCCAACGAAGATGGCGAGCTTGTTGCCTGTTTCTTGTCTAACAACGATATCACCGGGGGAAACTCGGGTAGCCCCGTTTTCAATGGCAATGCAGAATTGCTAGGTCTTGCGTTTGATGGCAACTGGGAGGCATTGAGTGGCGACATTGTGTTTGAACCCAAGATGCAGCGCACCATTAGTGTAGATATAAGGTACGTTCTATATACGATAGATAAAATAATGAATGCACCGCATATTATTGACGAGTTGCAATTGGTGAAATAGACGTTTTAGGAACTCGAGGCCCGATATTAGAGTCTCGGAGTTTAGGATAATAAAAAAAGGACGGCATGTTTATGTCGTCTTTTTTTGTTAGGCTATATTGTGTAATTTCAAAAAAAAGCAGATATCAGCACCCAATAAAAGAGAGTCAACTCATAAAGTCAACCCCCCCCCGTTTCCATAAATTTATACAATCAAAAACATTCCCACTCTCTCTCTCTCTCTCTCTCTGCAATATCTCTACAAAACTATCTATTTTTTTCTCAGCACCACATCGGGCTTCACTTCATAAGCATAATATGTACCATCCATCGGTTTTTCGTATAGCTTTGGAGAGTCTATTACTTGGGTCATATCTGGAACTAGCATATCATCAGTATTCAAACTTCTAGTACATGATTTATTTCCCATCAAATACCACAATATAATGGCCAAGATTAGTAATCCCCCAAACCAAATAAGGCCATTGTTTTTCTTTTTACTAGTTGGTGTAGCCAGGGTAGGAATTTCAGTTTCAATTGTTCTAGAGAAATTGTTTTTAGGTAGTTTCCCAACCCCAAAATGTATGGGAGATATACCCGTAGGAAGAGTGCCAGTGATGATTGTTTTGTTTTCGATAAGGTTTTCAATTAAATCTTTAAACTTCCACCCTTTCTTTAGCATCCAGTTTTTTAAATGTCCCACAATAAGAGGGACACCCACTTCAATTAATCCTGCTGCCTTTTCTTTTTGTATGCCAGCCACGCTACTTACAGATGCAACCAATTCGTCGTGATTGGTGCGAAACATTCCTGCTAGTACTTCACGTCCTTTTATAAGAAATGCCGAGGAGTTGATTTTTTTAGTATCAACAAAATCATCTTCCGAATAAGGATATTCTTTGTCCATTGCATTCCACCAAACTGGTTGGGTGGAGGAGCTTGCTGTGTTGTTTCCTAGAATGGATGCAAGTACAACAGGTATAATAGCTTTAGTGCCATTCTTAGTTGACTCAGGATTTATGCCAACATATTGAGAAATATCTGAGAATGATTTTTCAGTAAATGATTTTTGGAGAATGTTTATTAAATTGATAGCCATAGTTGTAGGTGTTTTGGTGTGATACATTTTGATTAAATCTGGTGTCTATTTTAGAGTGTGCAATCAAAGTGCTATCTAAGGATAGTTTAGCTCTCTTGCCCTGCGTTCAGATTTTATTTAAACAGTATCTATTTGATGTAATAGATTAATTGACAGATACATTCATCAAAATGCAATCTGATTCTTTCTTCCCTAATCTTTATAGTCTTTAAACAACTAGGGTGTAAATTTGTTTAACGCTAATTGTATGTATCGCCTATAGTTGTGTAAAATTGTGCATGTTTGTAATTGTTTTAAAATAGATTAAACACTTCCAAAAGTAAGAGGAGGTGGCTAATATTGTAACTAAGTGTGCATTATAATTTGAAAGCTGTAAAGATTTATTTACGAGTATAAATTGATTTTTGGGAAACCGCCAACATCTACGCTCAAATGTACATCTCATTACCCGAATGCCCGTTTATCCTTTATTTATCCGTGTGTTATTCAAACTTCAGGTCTTATCGCGATTTACTCTCTTTCGGTTTCACTTCAGCACATCGACAAGATCAGTGATTGAGGCAAATAACTTTTCACTTATTGAAGGATTTGAGGTTTATGTCATGAAAATTGAATCTACGACGGTAAATTTGACTTTCGCTTCATGAAAACGTAATCTAGCGTTGTGAATTTGATTTTCACCTCATAATCGCCAAATCTACAGCGTTGAATTTTTTTTTCCATCTCATGAAAACATAATATACTGTGGTGAATTTTTTTTCATCTCATGATCGTCAAATCTACGGAGGTAATGTTGATTTTTTATCTCATGAAAACTTAATCTACCGTTGTAGATTTGATTTTTACTTCATGATTGTCAAATAAACGACGGTGAATTTGATTTTCATCTCATCTTTGTTTAATCTACCACGGTAGATTTGATTTCTGCCTGATAAAGCGACCCTCTGCTTACTAATTGTTGTTTATATGGCAACAAATGTTTTGATATATAAGATATTTGGAAATGGGTATAGCTAGAGTAGCATTATAAGAACGCTTTTTTTCTCAACATTTAGTTTTCTGGGGCTAACTACTGTGTTGGCAGAGTTGTAAATGCAAATAAAATAGGTAAATTATTTGTCATATAAATGGTCATAAAATAGTGATTCTTTTTTTGTGTGATGATTGGATAGGGGGTACCATTGGTAAACAATAATTATTTTAAAGTAAAAAAACCGTTTCAATAACTGAAACGGTTTTTTAAAATAATGTTTTGAGAGAATCTCTTATATTTCTTTCTTTATCTTCTGCTCATGTTTCACCCTATCAAATACTTCGTAGTGAGGATTCATAGGAATGTAGTTGTCATTGTCCCACAAGTTGCTGGTAACCATCAAGTCTGCGCTATATCTATTGCAAGCAATAGGTACGTTGTGCACCCTGCATTGTCGCAAAAGCATCATAATATCAGCTTCGTGAGGTTGTGCGTTTAGGTCGTCAATCAGAAAAACAGCCATGTCTATCTCTTTTCTCACCACCATTGCTGCAATTTCGGCATCGCCACCCATGGGTCCTGATGTCATTATTTGCATCTCGGGGTGCACATCTCTACTTGCTAGTGCCTCTTTTACAAGTGTGCCTGTAGTACCTGTGCATACCAAGGAGTGTTCGGCCAAAAAAGTTGAGTTGTAAATAACCCAATCTATAATATCCACTTTACGGTTGTCATGAGCAACCAAAGCTATCTTTAATTTCTTTTTCATATTTTTCTTTTTAAATGCCTAATTCTGTACGAATTAGTTCTATCTTTTCATTAGCAGCTTTTTCTGCTTCTTTCAACTCTTCTCTTGAGTCTGCTTTTCCTTTCACCTCTATGTAGAATTTTATTTTTGGTTCTGTTCCAGATGGACGTATAGATACTTTTGTTCCATCTTCGGCGTAATATTGAAGTACATTGGCCGTTGTTGGCATAGAAAGAGTAATGTTTTCTTTGCTCACAAAGTCAATGGCTTCAAGAGAAGCATAATCTTTAAGAAGAGTAACAGTAGATCCAGCTATTTTTGTAAGTGGGTTTTCGCGGAAATTTTTCATCATAGCTTCAATCTCATCGGCACCTTCTTTCCCTTTTCTTACAAGAGAAATACCTTCTTCTTTCGAATAACCGTATTCTACATAAATATCTTGTAGCATTTCATAAACTGTTCTGCCATTGTCCTTTGCCCACGCTGCTATTTCAGCAAAAAGCATGCAGGCAGAAACAGCGTCTTTGTCACGCACAAAATCGCCAGCAAGAAAACCGTAACTCTCTTCGCCACCGCCTAAATAAACCTTTTTATCTTCGTTTTTTCGGATAATATCTGCAATCCATTTAAAGCCTGTATAAGAATCAAATAGCTCTACATTGTTTTTACTTGCTATTTTACTTACCAACTCGCTAGTAACAATTGTTTTAACTGCATATTCTTTTCCAGTTAGTTTGCCTAGCTCTCTCCAACGGGTAATGAGGTAGTAAAGATAAATAATCATAGTTTGATTACCGTTTACCAATACAAACTCGCCTTTCTCATTACGTATAGCTGTTCCTATACGGTCTGCATCGGGGTCTGTGGCCATAACTATTTCGGCTTCTGTTTCTATTGCTTTCTTTACAGCTAATTCTAATGCTGCAGGCTCTTCTGGATTGGGCGATACTACTGTTGGAAATTCACCACTAATTACATCTTGCTCGGGTACGTTAATCACATTTGTGAAACCTACAGCTTTTAGCGCATCGGGTATAAGAGTAATGCCTGCTCCATGAATAGGAGTATAAACTATCTTAAGGTCGTGCTGACGCTTAATTGCATCGGGTGATAAGGATAGTTTTTTTACTTCCTCTAAGAATGCTAGGTCCATATCTTTACCAATTGTATTGATAAGTTTAGGGTTTCCGTCAAACTTTATGTCATCAATGTTTTTAATGCGATTTACCTCTGCAATTATATTCTTATCGTGCGGAGCCAATACTTGTGCGCCATCGTTCCAATAAGCTTTGTATCCGTTATATTCTTTAGGATTGTGCGATGCAGTTAACATTACCCCACTCTGACAGCCTAGTTTGCGTATAGCATAAGATACTTCAGGGGTTGGGCGCAATGCCTCAAAAAGATACACCTTAATACCATTTGCCGAAAAGATGCTGGCAGAAATCTCTGCAAATTTGCGGCTATTGTTTCTATTATCGTGACCAATTACTACTTTTATTTCAGTTAGGTCGGCAAATTCTTGTAAAAGGTAGTTAGACAAACCTTGAGTTGCACTTCCAACAGTGTAGATGTTCATCCGATTAGAACCTGCACCCATGATTCCGCGTAAACCTCCAGTGCCAAATTCTAACTCTTTATAAAATGCATCGATGAGTAACGATTTATCTTCATTGTTGAGCATTTTCTCAACTTCTATTTTCGTTTCTTCATCATAATTTCCTGTTAGCCATCTTTGGGCTTTTTCAGTAACTTTGTGTAATAATGTTTCTTGGTTCATAGTTTTACAATGTGTAATCCGTTAGTTTTTTAAATTAAAATAGAACTTTGTATTTGTCCCCTGTTTGTTCAATTATCTTTCTATAATGTTCGTTTGGATATCCAGGTCTATCAGGAAATGCTGGGTTACCGTGTTCGTTGCGTTTAAACTTACCATTTTCTTCTTTCTTTACGGCACCATCAATATATTTTACCATCATATATTCTCCCAGTTTTTTCCATTCGTTCAATCCTTCTTTTACGTTGTTGTTGCTATATTCGGTTAAGTATTTGATTGCATTAGTCTTAGATGTTTTATATAATGCCTCTGCTTTTTTCTCTATAGCTGCTTGTTGGGTTTCAAAAGCACTTTCAAGTTTGTTTTGCAATTCGTTTACATGAACAATTTTGTCGCTATAGCGGTCATATACCATATTTGACACCCAATTGTGAATCCAGAATGCAGATTCCCATGTAAAGTTTAGCAAATCTCCATTGCCCTGTTTCATTGCTTCAGGAGCACTCGTATTGCCTGCATATATTGGATAATATACACTTTGTGCTGCATCGTCAATCCCAAACCATAAAATTCCTCCTATTTCATTGGGAAGCCAGTTGCGAGACTGCGATACAAACGAAAAGCCTGTTTGTTGTGTTGCAATGGGTCTTTCGTTGCAATACTGCACCGAATCTACTTCCCATGTGAGTGGAGACCAGCGGTAGGGAGAGTTAAAAGGACCAGCCCCAAAGTCGTCTCTCCAATCAAGTTCTGTGTCTTCGTAGTGGTCGCGCATGTAGCCTTGCACATCTCTCACAGACAACTGCTTGTCTGGTTTGATATAGAGTGGCATTGGGTCTGTAGTTTCTCCTTTGGCATAGGTGACATACTTAGCCATATCTTTGTTTACGTGATTAAAAAACGACCATACACGTGCTTCACAAAAACGAAGTGCTCCAAAGTCAATTGGGGCATAAGCTTGGGCAAAGCTAAAATTAGCATCATCTCCAGAGTAGTATCCTTTTTCGCGTGCAAAAGATATCACATCGGGTGAATATAAGCAATTTTCTGGATCATTCAAAGGAAATTGTTGAATACGTGCTTGGTTGGCATGTGCCGAAACACAATCATCGGGAATTCTGACGGCTACCCATACTGCTCCTTTATTGCCTACTCCTTTTCCAATAAGTTCCATTAGCCACACCTCGTTGGGGTCTGCTATAGAAAAAGATTCACCAGTGCTGTAATATCCATGTTCATTTACCAATTGTGACATTGTTGAAATTGCTTCTCGTGCTGTTTTGGCTCTCTGTAAAGTTATGTATATAAGACTGCCATAGTCCATTATTCCAGTAGAATCTGCTAGTTCTCTACGGCCCGTAAAAGTTGTTTCGCCAATAGCCAGTTGGTGTTCGTTGATGTTTCCAATAACATTGTATGTTTCTAATGCTTGTGGTATTTGGCCTAAGTATTTTCCTGTATCCCATTGGTAAACTTTTAGCAACTCGCCAGCTTTATATTTTTTGGCTGGCCAATGATACAGCTCTCCATAAAAGCTGTAAGAGTCGGCAGAGTAAGAAATCATTGTTGCTCCATCTGTCGATGCTTTTTTGCCAATTAGGAAGTTTGTGCAAGAAAAAATTAAAGGTATGGATAGTTGAAATACCAAGAAAATGCTAAGAATTTTTTTCATTATAACTATAGAATTAAATAATTTGTAAATACAATCTCAAAGGTAACTTTTATTTGTATATTGGGCTAACAGTTTTTAGAATATTTCTTTTTGTGCCAAAATAATTCTAAGCAAGCCTTTTTTTTCTCTATATTTGTGCTTTAATAAGTCCATCAATTTCATAGCTGTATGAACAACGATATAAAAAAAACAAAAAAAAGGTCTTTGGGGTTCAACACACTTCAATTTGGCATTCTCTTGTTTGTAGTGGTCATGTTGTTTTTGTTTAGCGACAGCAACATAAAAAAACGAATTGATAGTGATAGAGAGATTAGGAGTTTAAAAAAACAAATAGAATTTTATAGAAAAAAGATAGAAGCAGACAAAACAAAGCTTTACGAGCTGCAGTCTGACAAAGATAACTTAGAGAAATTTGCACGTGAAAATTACTTGATGAAAAAAGAAAATGAAGAGGTCTTCATCATCGAGTAATATGTGGTGAAAAATGTTTTGATTAATAATAATGAAAAATAACATCAAAAGCCTTTTATATAAGGTGTCAGCCATACTTATTTTAGTTTTTACGGTAGTCTATTCTTTTGAGCCAACAATTGCAGTTTGGGGAATGGCTGTAAGTGTGAGTCTTTTTTCAGCCATCACCGTAACTAGTCCTTATCCAGGCAAAAGCATTAGAGGCAAGCGTTTGTTCAATTTTCAGGTTTTTGCTTGCATACTTTTAGTGGTGGCTACGTTCTTAATGTACAAAGGTCGTACCGAGTGGCCATTGTTGCTACTTGTAAGTGCCATGTTTTTGTTTTACTCCTCAATTGTTCTTCAAAAAGAACTCGATAAAGAAAAAGGTGAAGAGGCTTCTAAGAAATAGTGGGTCTCTGGTGTATCATGTAGTTCATGTTCTCAGTAGTATTATTGCATCAATAACAATATATTCACAGAGCATTTGCGGCATATCAATAGGAAGATGTTATGAAAAGTGATTTACTTATTCAAAAGTACAGACAGCACTTGCTATTGGAAAAAGGTCTTTCGGCCAATTCAATTTCTGCATATATGACCGACTTGCGCAAATTGCTTACATACACTACAGAAAAGAAGCTGACCATGGAGCAGGTTACACCTGCACATTTAAACGAACTTTTTGCACAGCTTTACGACAAAGGTATGAAGCCACGCTCTGTAGCACGTGTAATATCTGGGGTGAAATCATTTTACAAGTATCTGTTTCTTGAAGACTATATTCAGAAAAATCCTGCAGAGTTGCTAGAGGGTCCTCAGGTAGGCTTGAAACTTCCTACTGTGTTGTCTGTTGAAGAGATAGATAGTATGTTATCTATTATAGATGTATCTACAGTAGAGGGTGCACGAAATTATGCAATTATAGAAACACTCTACAGCTGCGGGCTGCGTGTATCAGAGTTGACAAGCTTACGATTTACAAATTTGTTTTTCGATGAAGGTTTCATTCGTATTGATGGCAAGGGGAGCAAGCAGCGCTTAGTTCCTATTTCGGATATTGCCATGCAAAAAATAAACAACTACTTAATCTATCGCAACTCTATAACTGCCAAAAAAGGTAGCGAGGACTTTGTATTTATTAGTAAAAGAGGAACTGCCATTTCGCGTATAACAGTTTTTTATTACATCAAAAAATATGCAGAAGAGGCCGATATAAAAAAAACAATCAGTCCACATATTTTTAGGCATTCATTTGCTACACATATGCTTGAGCGTGGAGCTAATATAAGATATGTGCAAGCAATGTTGGGTCACGAAAACATAACTACAACAGAATTATACACTCATCTAGATCGCAATTTCCTTCGTCAAGAGATTATTTCTCATCATCCACTCAACAAAGATGATTAATGTTTTTTCAATCAAAAGCAAAAATGCCACAGCTAGATACTGCATTCGAATAAAGGGTCACAAGACGCACAATTCTGCACGAAATATAATAAAATGTATAGCTTTGGAAAGATGTTAGACAGTAAAGCAGCTTTGCACAGAAATAAAAGTTAATGAAATAGCCAAGTTCAAAGAAATAATTCATATATTTGCTCAATTAAATGAAAGGTTCAATAATACACATAAAAAATCACATCCTATGAAATTTGTAGTTTCAAGCGCACTATTATCGTCCCATTTACAGACTATTAGTCGAGTAATAAGTTCGAAACCTACGTTGCCTATACTAGATTGTTTTCTTCTTGAGCTAGAAGGTAACAAGTTGACAATTACAGCTGCAGACAATGAAGTACGTATGGAGACAATTGTTGAAGTTGCAGTTCATGAGGGTGAAGGTTCATTGGCGATAAATTCAAAAAACTTATTGGATCCTCTGCGCGAATTGCCCGACCAACCTTTGACCTTCGAAATAAACGATGAAACTCTAGAGGTTTTTATTTACTATCACAATGGTAAGTACAATTTTATTGGACTAAAAGGTGAAGAATATCCACAACCAAAAGAGTTGAAAGAAACAGCACTTATGCTATCCTTCGATTCTCAGATATTGCTTAGTGGTATCAATCGCACTATTTTTGCAACTGCCGATGATGAGTTGCGTCCGGTGATGAATGGTATTTTCTTCGATATTAGTCCCGAGAATCTTATATTTGTAGCCTCAGATGGTCATAAACTGGTGAGAGTAGCATCGACTGATGTGAAAGCAACCGAAAGATCCTCCTTTATTTTGCCAAAAAAGCCTGCAAATTTATTGCGTTCGGTATTGCCCAGAGAAGATGGCGAGGTAGTTGTTACGTTTGATGAGAATCATGCTGTAATTAAACTCACCAAATATAGTATGGTCTGCCGTTTTGTAGAGGGCCGTTATCCAAATTATAATTCAGTAATTCCTGTTGATAATCCAAATAAGGTTACCTTAGATAGGCTCAATTTTTTGAGTGCAATAAAACGTGTTTCGGTTTTCTCCAATCCATCTAGCAATTTAGTTAAGATGCAACTCTCCGAAGACAAAATTATTGTCACTGCACAAGATATCGATTATCTCACATCTGCCGAAGAGGTTTTAGCCTGTCAGTATTCTGGTAATGCAATGAGCATTGGGTTTAAAGCCCCTTTCTTAGTGGATATTCTCAACAATATACCCTCAACTGAAGTTATTGTAGAACTATCAGACCCATCGCGTGCAGGTATCATTATTCCTGTAGAAAACGAGCAAAATGAAGAGATGCTCACATTGATAATGCCGATGATGCTGAACGATTAATATTGAATTTGTAAGAAAAACTACTATTTTAGTCTTTTCTCGCAAAGCGTATATTACAACAGAAAGCTAAGGATAATGCATTTCTTTAGCTTTTTTTGTTATAAAACTAAACTGCATATAGCTACTACACAAATTATATACAATGTGAGTAGTAAGAGTGAATTTATAAAACCAAATAGGGCATCAACATCACCCTAAATACTGCTTTAATAGCATTCAAACAAAACAAACAAAACAATGAAATTAAATCTGAAAAACCCAATAGTTTTCTTCGACTTAGAAACAACAGGCATCAATGTATCGCGTGATAGGATAGTAGAACTCTCTTTCCTTAAAATACTCCCAAATGGCGATGAAGAGATAAAATCTAAACGTGTGAATCCCGAAATGCCAATACCTGCAGAATCAACCGCCATTCATGGTATTACAGACGAAGATGTAAAGGATTGTCCAACTTTCAAGCAAATT
>CAYVLC010000023.1:0-6545 GCA_964452155.1 uncultured Dysgonomonadaceae bacterium | reverse complement strand
CATTCATGGTATTACAGACGAAGATGTAAAGGATTGTCCAACTTTCAAGCAAATTGCCAAATCATTGGCTGCTCAAATAGAAGGGTGCGATTTAGCTGGGTTCAACTCCAACCGTTTTGATGTACCTATGCTTGCAGAGGAGTTTTTGCGTGCTGGTATAGAGTTTGATATGGGTAAACGCAAATTTATTGATGTTCAGATCATTTTTCACAAAAAAGAACCACGCACATTGGCAGCAGCCTATAAGTTTTACTGTGATAAAGAACTAGTAAATGCTCATTCAGCCGAGGCAGACACCATAGCTACTTACGAAATACTGAAATCGCAATTGGAGCGATACCCCGACTTAGTAAACGATATAGACGAGCTCTCAAAAGAGTATGGAAGCTTTAAGGACAATGTGGACTTTGCTGGCCGAATTGTTTTGAATGATAAGGGTGTTGAGGTTTTCAACTTTGGTAAACACAAAGGACAGCCTGTGTCTGAGATATTAAAGCAACAGCCAAGTTACTACTCCTGGATGATGGATGGTGATTTTCCATTAAATACAAAACAGGTTCTCACCAAAATTCGTTTACGTGAAATGGGTAAATAAAGACCCACTGACAATATTCTTTCTATGAGTAAAATAAAATCTTTTGTTTTTGCTAGCCTCACGCTAATCCTAATTTCTTTTAGTTGTGGTAGTAAAGACAGCTCTTCGCTACCCGATAAAGCCCTTCCTGCCGATGTGAAACCACGTAAAGCTAAGTTCACTGGCAACTACAATCGTGAGTTCAACGACCTAAACGAGCTACACATAGTCTCGGCAATTAAAAACGGAATTACTCCTTTGGAGACACGTGCCGATACTATAGATCAGATGGATATGTTGGTGCGTTTGCCCGATGAGCTGGAGCTGTACAAGTTATACAGAATTACTCACTCCATACCTTATCTTGTTCCCTCGGCAGCCAAGCTATTTATGGATGTGGCTCAAAACTTTAGAGATTCGCTTTACAGCAAAGACATACCTTTGCATAAGATATATCTTACTAGCATTACACGTACCGACGATGACATAAAGAGGCTTACCAAGCGCAATATCAATGCAAGCACCAACTCTGCCCACAGATATGGCACTACTTTTGATATTTCGTGGAAAAGATTTGATATAATAGATCAGTACAATACAGAAGAGATACTTCCAGAGCGGCTAAAGCTAGTGCTAGCTCAAGTATTGTTTGATCTCAAAAAAGATGAAAGGTGCTATGTGAAGCATGAGAGAAAACAAGCCTGTTTCCATATTACTGTAAGAGACTAATGAAACGTTTTTTTATTACCCTATCATACAACGGCAAAAACTATTGTGGTTGGCAAATCCAACCCAATGCTATTAGCGTTCAACAAACGTTGCAAGAGTCATTGTCAACTATTTTGCGCCAAAAGATAGATATTGTTGGTGCTGGCCGCACAGATAGTGGTGTGCATGCTCGCAACATGATAGCTCATTTCGACTGGGGACACGGCTATCTAAACACCCATGACTTGGTCTCGAAGCTGAATAGATTCCTACCAAAAGACATTGCTATTAAATCAATAAAAGAGGTTGTTCCTGATGCTCATGCTCGCTTCAGTGCTATCTCTCGAGTCTATTCCTATTGCATCACACTACACAAAGATTCATTTCTTTACGAATATAAGTACCGTGTCTCATTCACTCCCGATATAGAATTGATGAATCGTTTTTGTGCTATTTTATTAGCCACCAATGATTTCACAAGCTTCAGTAAGCTACATACCGATGTGAAAACCAATCTTTGCAAACTAAAGCAAGCTCAATGGAACAAAACAGATGAGGGCGATTACCTCTTTACAATAGAGGCAGATAGGTTTCTCCGAAACATGGTTAGATCTATTGTTGGCACATTGTTGCTAGGGGGAAGGGGAAAGCTAGATGAGGTTGGTTTACGCCAAATCATTGGCGCAAAAGATAGAAGCACTGCTGGTGAATCTGTACCTGCACATGCATTATTTCTAGAGCAGGTAAAGTATCCAGAAGATATCTGGATGTAACAATAATATGTCTTAAAATATTCTTCTATTTATATATATGGGGTAAAACGATTAAAATAGTAAATTATGAACAAGTTAAAATCAGTCATTTTTATAGTAGTTGTTGTACTTACAACTTTTTCAGCTAAAGCAGAAGAACAAAAACTATGGTATCATCAGCCTGCCAATGATTGGAATGAAGCCTTGCCAATAGGTAATGGTCGTATGGGAGGTATGATTTTTGGTGGGGTTGAAAAAGAAACAATCCAGTTTAATGAAGAAACACTCTGGACAGGTAGGCCACACAATTATGCCAAGGAAGGTGCTTATAAATGGCTGGATGAAATTAGAAACTTATTATGGCAAGACCAGCAGTCAGAAGCCGAGCAAATGGCTAACGAACAGTTTATGTCGCAGCCATTTGGTCAACAAGCTTATCAGTCATTTGGAACAGTTTTGTTAGACTTTCCCGATCACAAGAACTACACCAACTATCAGCGTCAACTCAATTTAGAGAATGCAATATCATCGGTTTCTTACCAGGTAGATGATATACTTTACACACGAGAAATGTGGGCTACTAATCCTGGCCAGGGTATTATTATACAATTAGAATCTGATAAAGAAGAACAGCTCAACTTTAGTGTAAGTCTTGATTCTCCTCATGCTGATATAACTATTTTTATTGACGGAAATGAGGTTGTATTAAGAGGCAAAGCAAACGATTATCATATAGAAAAAGGGATGGATGGGTATCAGTATCCGAAGAGTGAAATTACTTTCGAAGCCCGCCTGAAGGTAATAAATGATGGAGGAGAGCTCATACAAACCGATAAAATGATATGGGTAAAAAATGCTAATAGTGCTACCTTACAATTAGTAGCTGCTACAAGTTTTATAAATTACTCAACCATTGGTGCAAATCCGACCAAGCTTTGCCAAAACTATTTGGTGAATCTCGAAGACAAATCTTATGAGGAACTAAAAAATGAACATATTGCCGACTATCAAAACCTCTATAAACGTGTTGGTATAGATCTAGGAAGCTCAGCTATCTCCAACAGGGCCACAGATGCTCGGCTCAATTCTTTTCATGAAGACCAAGACCCATCAATGGTAGCACTGTTGTATCAATATGGTAGGTATTTATTGATATCTTCTTCAAGAGAAGGCTCTCAGCCAGCAAATTTACAGGGTATCTGGAATGACAAACTTGCTCCATCGTGGGACAGTAAATATACAATAAACATCAATACAGAAATGAACTACTGGCCTGCAGAAATAACCAATCTGTCGGAATGTGCAGAGCCGCTTATCTCTATGGTAAGAGAGCTAGCTCAAACTGGCCAAAGTGTAGCTAAAGAACATTATAACCTAAACGGCTGGGTAGCTCACCACAACACAGATATTTGGCGAGGAGCTGCACCCATAAACAATGCCAATCATGGAATATGGCCCACTGGTGGAGCTTGGCTAAGCCAGCATTTATGGTGGCATTATCAGTTTAATGGAAATAAAGAGTATCTCAAAAATACGGCTTACCCAGTGCTCAGAGAAGCTTCTCGTTTTTTTGCAGACTATCTAACCACCTATCCGCTCAACACCAATTGGCTGGTAAGTGGCCCCAGCAATAGTCCCGAAATTGGAGGTTTGGTAATGGGTCCAACGATGGATCATCAGATAATTCGAACACTTTTCTCAAATACTATTGAGGCAGCAGAGGTGCTTGGTGTAGATAGTGATTTAGTAATGGTTTTGAAAGACAAACGAGCTAAAATTGCTCCAAATCAAATTGGCAAACATGGTCAGTTGCAAGAGTGGCTCCAAGATTTGGATGATCCTGAGAATGAGCACCGGCATGTTTCGCATCTATGGGGCTTGCATCCAGGCAATGAGATTCATCCACTTACAACTCCTGCTTTGGCCGAAGCTTGCAAAGTAACACTTTCGCACCGTGGAGATGGTGGTACTGGGTGGTCAAGAGCTTGGAAAATAAATTTTTGGGCAAGATTGCTCGATGGTGATCATGCTTTTTTGCTCCTAAAAAACCTGATGGTTCCTTCTATCGTAAAAGGGGTAGATATGAACGATAAGGGAGGCTTGTATTACAACTTACTAGATGCACATCCACCTTTTCAGATAGATGGTAATTTTGGGGCTACATCTGGTGTTACCGAAATGCTTTTGCAGTCGCATTTAAGGGACAGTGAGGGTTATTTCTATCAAGATATACTGCCAGCACTACCTACAGCATTTTCAGCTGGAACTATTTCGGGAATAAAGGGTAGCGGTGGATTTGAGTTTACTATTACTTGGGAAAACCATATCTTAAAGCAGGTTGAAGTGAAGTCTCTCCTTGGCAGCAATCTAAACTTGCGTTACAAAGGAAACACAGTTTCCACAAGAACAAAGATTGGTAAGGTATATCTATTTGATGCGAATGATTTTTGAACTAAATTGTTCTGATAGATTATTTATTGTGTTTAAAATACACGAAATGCTTTTATGTTGAATAGTTTTTTCTATCTTTGCAATGCTTTACTTCAAAATGCTCCAAATCTAACCTGTTAAAGTTGTTTTGGTGTGTATTTGTAAGCACTCATAGAAGTAATAAAGGTAGAGAGAGGTTAGCGTTGGCAAGCATCAATTAAATAAGTGGTGTATTATTAAAAAAGAAAAAATTAAGTAAGAACAAAAATAAATTTATTAATTACAAAGCTCTTTATTAGACAGAGCTATTAAATAAAAAATGAAATGAGAAAAATAGCTACATTGTTTTTATTTTTATTGCTTCCTGTGTCTATTGTTTTATTCTCTTGTGGTGGAGCTTACAGCAAAGAGAGTGTTGGTGAAGATGCTCAACCACGCCATGTATGGACAGCAGAGCAGGCAAATGAATGGTACAGCAATTGGGACTGGCTAGTGGGAGCCAACTTCTCACCGAGCACAGCTATCAATCAGTTGGAAATGTGGCAAGCACAATCTTTTGACCCAGAGACCATAGATAGAGAATTGGGTTATGCACAAGAGATAGGTTTCAACTCTATGCGAGTGTATCTGCATCATGTAGCTTGGCAGCAAGATGCAGAGGGTTTTAAGAGCAGAATTGATGATTATTTAGCTATTGCCCACAAGCATGGTATATCTACAATGTTTGTGTTTTTTGATGATTGCTGGAACCCAACTTATGAAGCTGGCCCACAGCCTGCACCTAAGCCAGGAATTCATAACTCGGGGTGGTTGCAAGACCCAGGTGATGTAATGCATACAGACCCATCTTTGGTAGCAACCCTAGAGGCTTACGTAAAGGATATTATGACTACATTTGCCAATGACGAAAGAATACTTCTATGGGATTTGTATAACGAGCCTGGCAACTCTAAACGGGAAAATGAAAGTTTACCTCTTTTAGAAAAAGTGTTTCAGTGGGGTAGAGAGGCAAATCCTTCTCAACCCATCTCTTCTGGAATATGGAAATGGAAGCTAACCGAAATAACCGAGTTACAGTTGCAAAACTCTGATGTAATTACCTACCACAGCTACGAAGATGCAGACGAGCACCGAAGTTTTATTGAGACATTGAAGCAACATACCTCTAAGCCATTGTTGTGTACAGAATATATGGCCCGCTCACGCAATAGTTTGTTTCAGAATATACTCCCCATTTTGAAAGAGTATAACATTGCTGCTTACAATTGGGGGTTGGTAGATGGCAAGACAAATACTAAATATGCCTGGGATACTCCGCTCACCGATGGGGCTGAACCAGATGTTTGGTTTCACGAAGTTTTTAGAAAAGACGGGTCGCCTTATATGCAAGAAGAGGTAGATGTAATAAAGGCTCTGACCGAGAGATAATAGATTTTTATTTGTGTGTTTTTGATTAGTTAGAAAAGCGAGGAAGGAGCTTATTTACTTTTGGTAGATGGCTCCTTTCTTTGTTACTAATATGTGTAGAATGTACCAATAGTGCTGTAGGTATGTGTGAATATAAACTCAACTATCCTCTCATACATAATACTAAAATCTTGTCCAGAAGGCCTAAAAAAGAGTTTGCCTATACCTGCAGGGATCTAGGTATAAACAAAATACCCTAAGGTACAGATATCGAAAAGTTTTTTAATGTAAAGCCTACCGTTGGTAGCAGGGAGGGGGTGCACTATTACAGGTATTAGAGCGTCATCTATTAAGAATGTTAGGTAGTAATTTATGGGTAGATAGGCTTTAAATAATGCTTCTATTTCATTTTTTTTGATGCTTCAAGATAAGAGTATAGCTTGGATAGTGTATTGCCTAATCTAGACCAAAGAGCTTATAAACAAGGTGCTTTTTTTGATTGATACCAGTTGTTGGTTATGAGAATTGGTATGAAGTGGAAGCAAGCCTTAGAGTAGCAAAAGATAAACAAGATGGCAAATCTTATAGCCTCTTTGCAAAAGTAACTGTGCAGTGCCCCTAGAGTGTTCAATATCATGTACCTGTTTTTAGGCCAAAAAATAATTCTCTTGATT
>CAYVLC010000022.1:20035-25025 GCA_964452155.1 uncultured Dysgonomonadaceae bacterium | reverse complement strand
AGAAAAATCAAACCAATTAAGTATCTGGTGATAATCTTATCCCGAACTCACGTTAGTAAGATGTCGGTCAAAAGAAGATGTCGGTCAAAAGTCATAACTGGTCAATTGTAAGTCATAAGATTATAAATTTTAATAGTAGGAAGGTAGTAAAGTTTGAAGCTATAATAGCTTGACAGAAAGCACAGGATTTTGCTGTTGAGATATACCAAGCATTTGAACACTCTCGTGATTTTGGTTTTAAAGATCAAATAGAAAGTGCAGCAATTTCCATTTCTAATAATATAGCAGAAGGATTTGATAGGTAGAGTGATAAAGAATTTGTTAGATTTCTTTATAATATGCACGTCCTCATGTAGCAAAGTAAAGTCGATGCGTTACCTAACACACCGACTAAATTGCTTAAACAAAGAACAGTGGAGACAAGTAATAACTAAATCAGAAGAAATTAGTAGAATTATAAGAGGTTTTATAAATGCATAATGTCAAGAAAGAGTCGTAAATTTAAAAATCTATAACTCTTCTTCAAGATTGAAGGCATTCCGTCTCAACACCATCGAGTACTTACTACTTATTCCTCATTCCTTACGACTTTTATATGCTTACAACCCCAACAACTTCTTTCCTTCATCTCTGCCTCCATGTAGCATAGAGCTTGGGTTTTCGATCATTCTCTTCACATCTACCAAGAAGCCTACAGAGTCTTTTCCATCAATAATGCGATGGTCGTAGCTCAGAGCAATGTACATCATAGGGCGTATTTGCACCTGTCCGTTCACCGCCATGGGCCTATCGACTATGTTGTGCATGCCAATGATTGCCGATTGGGGGGGATTGATAAGTGGAGTGGACATCATAGAGCCAAACACGCCACCATTGGTGAGGGTGAATGTGCCACCAGCCATTTCGTCCATGCTAATGCGGCCCGATAGGGCTTTGTCTGCAAGACGTTTGAGTTCCGATTCTACTTCTGCCAGACTGAGGCTGTCAACATTGCGAATAACAGGAACCATCAATCCTTTGGGCGATTGTACTGCCACCGAAATATCTACATACGAAGGGTGAAGAATTTCTTCGCCATCCATTTGGCTATTAATTTTTGGGTGAAGCTTAAGTGCCAATGCACATGCTTTCAAGAAGAAAGAAATGAGTCCAATTTTGTAGCCATACTTCTTCACAAATGCAGGTTGGTGTAGCTTTCTTAGTTCCATTAGATTTTGCATATCCACTTCGTTGAAAGTGGTGAGCATAGCAGTTTCGTTTTTCACTTGCACCAAACGTTGGCTTAGGTGCTTGCGCAGTTGGCTCATCTTTTCGCGCTCAATTGTTCGTTCGCCAGGTGTAGAAGATAATGATTGTTCTGCTTCAATAGCTAAGTTAGTTTCTTTGCTCAGTACAGCACTCACATCGCCTGAGGATATTCTCCGCAATCCTTTGATGATGTCGTCCACGCTGATGTTTTCTGTTTCCATCATTTTTCGAGCCAATGGAGTCATGCGCACCTGCGATAAGTCTTCAGTCGTTTTTGCTGCATCTGTCTCCACCATCTCGCTATCTGCACCCGATGGTTTCTCTTTTGCCTCTTCCTTGGTTTGAGCTTTTTTCTCCTTTTCTTTTTCAATCTTTTCGTCCACCACATCAGGGTCTATTGCTTCCTCATCGGGCACTTCTACCGATGTATCTATTTTGCAAGCCACTGAATCTACTTTCACCATTTCGCCCTCGGGCACTAGTATCTCTATTTTACCAGCTTCGGGAGCCATTAATGGTAAGGTTGCTTTGTCAGACTCTATCAAGGCCAACTCTTGATCTTTGTGCACAAGGTCGCCTGTTTTTACTGTCCAGGCTGCCAATTCTACTTCGCTAATTGATTCTCCTGGCGATGGTACTTTTACTTCTATAATCATATCGTGTATAGTTAACTTGAGTTGTGACTTAAATAATTATTCTCTATTGTGCCTCGCCTACTTTAGATCGAAAAACGTGCAGGGTTGGCAAAGTAATCATGATGTTTTAGTATCTCTTCGCGGCTTTTGCCTTCTACACAATCGAGATTGCAGTAGGGTAGCTTTTTATCGCAGTGGCAAGCTTTGAATACTTTATTTACAATCTCTTGTTGTCCCAAGGTGTGAAGTATGGCAAGGCCTGTTGCTGGGCTGGCACTTGCCAATCGGGCAATGGGTACAACGTGGTGGTCATGCATTTTGCTGTTGATATAGGTCCAAGCACCCATGTTTTCAGGTTCTTCTTGTACCCATAAGGTGAGTTTTGCAGATGAGTATTTTGCAATGATGGCCTCTACTTTTTCTTTTGGGAAGGGGTGTAGCTGCTCAATGCGTACCAATGCTACATTGCGCGCTTCTAGCTCTTCTTTTCGCTCCAATAGTTCGTAGTATATCTTGCCTGTACAAAACACCAATCGGGTCACCGATTCTGCATTCACATCGTTGTCGTCAATCACTTCTTGGAAACTTCCCTCTACTAAATCAGTAACAGATGATGTGCACCTTGGGTGGCGCAAAAGGCTTTTGGGTGTAAACACAACCATTGGCAGGCGTATGTTGCGCATTAGTTGCATTCTGAGTGCATGGAAGAGATTGGCAGGAGTAGTGAAATTCATTACCTGCATATTGTTGTTGGCCGACATAGTGAGGAATCTCTCGATGCGTGCACTGGAGTGCTCTGGGCCTTGACCTTCGTATCCGTGAGGCAAGTAAAGTACCAGCCCATTTAGCACCCCCCATTTTTCTTCGGCCGAACTAATGTATTGGTCTATTATTACTTGGGCTACGTTGTGAAAGTCGCCAAACTGTGCTTCCCAAATAGTAAGCCCATTGGGCACACCTAGCGCAAAGCCATATTCAAATCCCAGCACCCCGTATTCGGATAATGGAGAATTGTAGGCAGTGAAAGGTGTTTTGAACTTGCCTGAATCTCGCAAGGGCATATATCTTTCGCGCAAATCTTCTTGTGCAAAGCTGGCGTGGCGATGGGCAAATGTACCGCGTTCGCTATCTTGTCCGCTCAATCGAACGGGATAGCCATCATTAATGAGGGTGGCATAAGCCAATAGTTCTCCCATGGCCCAATCAAGTTTACCGCTATCAAACATTTTCTGACGGTCGTCTAGTATTTTGTGTACTTTAGAAAAAAACAATTTTTCTTTGGGTACTTGGTTCATATCAGACCATAGGATGTCGATAGTCTCCTGGGCAACACTTGTAGCAATAGTGTGTTTGAAATCATCGTCTTCTGCAAAAGGAAACGACGACCACAAGTCGGCCATGAATCGAGGAATCGATACTTTATCTATCTCTTTTGAGGCGGCGAGTTCTCCCTCCAAGTGTTGGTTGAATTCGCTAATGTTGTTCTTCACCTCTTTTGCTGTCAGTACATTTTCTTTTTGCAACTGAGCTGCATAAATCTCCAACGGGTTGGGGTGCGTTTCTATTGTTTTGTATAGCAGTGGTTGGGTAAATCGGGGCTCGTCTCCCTCATTGTGTCCATATTTGCGGTAGCTGAGTATATCTATAAATACATCCTTATTGAACTTTTGACGATACTCCATGGCCAACTCAAACACATAGGCTACCGCTTCGGTGTCGTCGCCGTTGACATGAAACACAGGGTTGCGAGTAACTTTAGCAATATCTGTACAATACGTGCTCGAGCGAGCCTCTATGTAATTGGTGGTAAAGCCAACCTGATTGTTTACAACCACATGAATAGTACCACCAGATTTGTATCCTTCTAGGGTTGCCATTTGCACTACTTCATACATAACACCTTGTGTAGCTATGGCTGCATCGCCATGAATGATGATAGGCACAACTTTGTCGTAATCGTGATTGTAGGCATGATCGATGCGGGCTCTTGTAAGCCCTATTGTTAAGGGTGTAACAGTTTCTAAGTGAGATGGATTGGGTAGGAGGGCAAGGTTGACCTCTTTACCATCTTCTAGTGTAACTTTTTTGTTGAATCCCAAGTGATATTTCACATCGCCCAGTGTAACGCTTTCATCATAATCTTGCCCCACAAACTCTTTAAAAACATTGCGGTAAGGTTTCTCCAGCACATTTGTCAGCACATTTAGTCTGCCACGATGGGCCATGCCAATAATAAACTCTTCGGCTCCAAAGGAGGCTCCTTTACGAATGATGGAGTACAACCCTGTAATAAGAGCTTCGCCCCCTTCAAGAGAGAAGCGTTTTTGTCCTACAAACTTTTTGTGAATAAAATCCTCGAAATTAACTGCACGTTTTAATTGATGAAAGAAGTTTTTCTTCTGATTTTCATCAAATACAGGTTCGTTGCGCGTAGATTCCATTCTTTCTTTCAGCCAATCTATTACTTCTGGTCGGCGCACATATAAATATTCCACCCCAATTGATCGGCAATAGGTAGCTTCTAGGTGCTCAATAATATCTTTCAGCTTTGCAGCACCTATGCCTATTTGAGTGCCAGCTTCAAATACTGTTTCGAGGTCGCTCTTCTCCAATCCGAAATTCTCAATGGCTAGTGTAGGCGTGTATTGCCTACGTGTACGCACAGGATTTGTTTTGGTGAAAAAGTGTCCCCTCTGTCTGTAACCATGAATGAGGCTAATGACATTGAACTCTTTGCTGATTGCTTGCCCCGTTGTAGGTTGAAAGTTCTTCATGGCAAAGTCGAATCCTTTGAAGAAGGAGGCAAAACTTGAATCTACCGATTCTGGGTTTTCTCTGTATTTGCGGTATAGCTCTTCTATCGAAGAGATATCGCTATTGGCAACAAATGAAAAATCGTCCATAGTATGCATTTTGTTTTTTTAGCTGCAACAATTCTTTATTCTTAGTTAAAACTGTGTTTAGTGTTTGCAGAAACCTCTAGCTTTATTAAAGCATTTTGTAGGAGAAAATCAATAAGAGAAGATTATGCAAAGACTGTATATTTAGCTGTAACAATTTAATGGGAATCAAGTTCGATTTTAGTGCATAAACAATAAAATAAAACC
>CAYVLC010000022.1:0-19935 GCA_964452155.1 uncultured Dysgonomonadaceae bacterium | reverse complement strand
ATATTCTCTGCACCCACATATTTCTCCAGCACATATTTGGCATATACAATAGCATCGTCTAGCCCCTCGGTGCCCGAATAGGCATTTAATAGCATAAGCAATTTAGTGGTGTTTGTGCTAATTTTTGTGCGTTCTTCGTCGCTAGTGGGTGTGCCAATTCCTCCAATGGAATCTCGATATACTGGCAGACCCTCAATATTTAAGAAACCTCGGGCAATGGCTTCAAACTTTTCATCTTTTTGTCCTACTCCCAATTCTAAACTGCCCCTAATAAGTTGTGCATCAAACCCACCGATAGAGTATCCTGTGTTCAGAGATATTAAGTTGATGGCATCTACTAGGGTGTTTATTTTATAGAGTTCCATATCTCTTACTATTCTTCTTCGCAATGCTTCGGCTGATGGACGGTATCTGTTGGGGTCTTTTCCTAGCTTTTTGTACGTGTTGCGGGTGGCTAATATAGGCGCAAATTTATTGATGTCTTTTATCTGGTTGTCCTTTCTATAGTTATTAGTAAAAGTTTCAATTTCAAGCCACAAAGGTTCGTTGAAATCGGTATTCTTAACATCGCATTCCACCTGAACCGACACAAATTGAGGGCAAACATTGTAGATATGATTGCTAATAGAGATAGGTATCATTTTAGTAAAACTATTATTTTATTCATTTCTAACCATAAAGGTATGAAATATAAAGTAAATAATTAATTTGCTGCAATTCAAATTTAGCAATAATAATTTTGGCAAACCGTTTTCTATGATTATATTTGCGTGAATTTTTGTTTCATTATGACTGAAAACCGAGACAAATTGCTTGTCAATTTAGAAGTACGTGTTAAGCAGGTGTTGCTTTTGTGCGACCAGTTAAAGCATGAGAATAGTAAGCTCAAGGATGAACTTGCAGTAAAGGATAAGAGAATTGCAAGTACTGAGAGTGAGTTGGGTGTGATGAATCAAAAATATGATGACTTAAAAATGGTGCGTACTATCACTGCAGCGAGTGTGGATGTAGATACAGCCAAATTGAAGTTGTCGAAATTGGTGCGAGAAGTAGATAAATGCATTGGTTTGTTGAAAAAATAACTAATGGATGAGTTATGAAGAAGAAAGAGGAGTTTTCATTAACATTGGTTGTTGACGGCCGTAAATATCCTTTAAAGATTGATAAATCTGAGGAGGAGGCTTACCGTAGCGCCGCCAAGAAAATAAATAATAGAATAAATCAATATAGAGTTACTTATGGTGACTCGCCAAATTTGATCACACAAGACTTTATTGCTATGACAGCTATACAGATATTGGTCGAAAATTTTACGTTGGGTACAAAAAATAACATACAGCCTTACGAAGATAAAATAGGTTCGCTTATAGGTGAATTAGATCAATACTTGGAGAAATAGCAGACAGTTTGGTTTTCTGTTCAAACTAGGTACAAGCTACAATATACGCACTCGTTATGCATTTGAATGAAATGCAGGCGTGTGCTTTTTTATTTTTAAATGGGATTTATCTATTCAGTTAGATAACACAAGATAGCAGCACTTTGTAAAGAGAAAGTGTTTTAAATAAATTATTAAAAACTAAAATATGGAAATAGTAATAGGAATTGTGAGCTTGCTTATTGGAGCTGCAATTATGTGGTATTTTGCAGTTAGAGCATCAAACTCGCGCTACAAAAAGATGGTGAGCGATGCTGAGAAAGACTCTGAGCTGATTTTGAAAAACAAACTTGTGGAAGCAAAAGAGGAAATCCTCTTAATGAAATCGGAGGCCGAAAAGCAGATTAACATCAAAAATAGTCGCATGCAGGTAACTGAAAATAAGTTGAAGCAACGCGAAATGACCTTGAATCAGAGACAAGAAGAATTGAATAAAAAAAGATCGGAAGCCGATTCGATTAGAACAAACTTAGATAATCAGCTTGCTCTGCTAGAAAAGCGTAATGTAGAGGTAGAAAGAACACACCGACAAGCAGTTGAGAAACTAGAAGTTGTGTCGGGACTTTCTGCCGACGAGGCAAGGACTCAATTGATGGATTCGTTGAAAGATGAAGCAAAAACTAATGCTCAATCTTATATCAACGATATGATTGAAGAAGCAAAACTTACTGCTAATAAAGAGGCAAAGCGTATCGTGATTCAATCAATACAACGAGTAGCTACCGAAACTGCTATCGAAAATGCCATTACTGTGTTTCACATAGATTCTGATGAGATAAAAGGTCGCATCATTGGTCGTGAGGGACGCAATATACGTGCACTTGAAGCTGCAACTGGTGTAGAAATCATTGTTGACGACACACCCGAAGCAATTGTTTTATCGGCTTTTGACCCTGTTCGTCGCGAAATAGCACGCTTATCTTTGCACCAATTAGTTTCTGACGGACGTATTCATCCAGCAAGGATAGAAGAGGTGGTATCTAAGGTGAAGAAGCAAATTGAAGATGAAATTATAGAAACAGGAAAACGTACGACAATAGATTTAGGTATTCACGGGTTGCATCCCGAATTGATTCGCATGGTAGGAAAAATGAAATATCGTTCTTCTTATGGTCAGAATCTTTTGCAACACTCTAAAGAGACTGCCAACTTGTGTGCCATAATGGCATCTGAGTTGGGGCTGAATCCTAAAAGAGCCAAACGCGCGGGCTTGCTGCACGACTTGGGCAAGGTGCCTGATGATGAACCAGAATTGCCTCACGCTATTCTTGGTATGAAGTTGGCCGAAAAGTATAAAGAGAAACCAGATATTTGCAATGCAATTGGTGCGCATCATGACGAGGTGGAGATGACTACACTCTTAGCACCTATTGTGCAAGTGTGCGATGCTATATCGGGAGCAAGACCTGGTGCTCGTAGAGAAATTGTGGAAGCCTACATAAAACGATTGAATAATCTAGAACAGCTTGCTCTTTCATATCCAGGTGTTCTAAAAACTTATGCCATACAAGCAGGACGCGAATTGAGGGTTATTGTTGGGGCTGAGAAGATAGATGATAAAGATACAGAAAGATTGTCGAACGAAATAGCACACAAAATACAAACCGAAATGACCTATCCAGGCCAGGTAAAGGTGACTGTGATACGCGAAACACGTGCTGTTAGTTATGCAAAATAATAATTGATTGTATGATATATCACTTGCAAAAGTAGGTGTGCATGTAAAAACAAATAAAGAGGTTGTCTATTAATTAAAATAGGCAACCTCTTTTTCATTAAACCTCAAACCTCTTATATTATATGTTTTTTCTTTTTAGTGTCCTTTTTTTTTAAGGCTCGTTTTGGTTACAGGTAATTATTTACCTGCCTCTGCCACTTCTAGTAGAAGAGCTGCTTGTAGAGCTTTTCTCTTCTGTGGCTCTATTGCTTGTACCTCTTCCCGAAGACCTATTTGATGTGCTTCTACTTTGAGAGGAAGATACAGTTGAGTTGTTTCTTGTGCTTGATGAAGACCTTCTTGTAGATGCATCCTGTCTTGTTGTATTTGTGGTTGACGATCTGTTTACACCTCTGGTTGTATTTTGTCTATTAGAAGTTCTTGCATTTACTGTTCCACTTTCAGTTCGGCTTTGGTTGGTGGTTGCATTGCTTCTGTTTTCAGTGCTTCTATTATTTACAGCTCCGCTGTTGTTTCTAGTAGGTCGTGTCTGCCGTTCCGTTGAGCTATTTGCACCACTGTTTCTGTTGGTATTGCTACTTCTGTTTGAGTTTCTATCTACATTTGTATTTCTATTAGTAGATGTTGATGTTCTCCCAGAGTTGGTCGTACTTCTATTCACACCCGATCTGTTTGGTGCACTAGCTGGTCTTTCGGTTCTTCCCGAATTTCTAGTCACCTCCGGGCGGTATATGTTTACTGAACTATTGTTTACGCTTGCTCTGCCAGCCCTTCCCGAGTTGGTTACATTTCTTACCGAAACTCTTCTTCCAGTTGAGCGTTCTACCTCTTGTACACTTGGTCCACTATAATAGGTGTTGTTATTGTATATATTGGTGTTGTTTATTATAGTTGTTTGGTTGTAATAGTTTCTGTTTCCTCTATTGTAATATCTATGCATATTGCGTCCATACATCTGTCTTTGAGGCAAGAATGTCCAGTGAGGCCATGGTATGTGTACATTTGCATTTACACGCATTCTGGGACCCATAGGAGCCCAGCCATACAGTCCGCCACCACTTCTCCAACTTACCCATGCAGGAGCCCACTCATAACCTGGCATCCAGGCCCAACCTAAGAAGTCGTCTTGAATCCATCTGCCATAATGAAATGGAGCCCAGCCCCAAGAGAAATCCGACACCCATGTGTTGCCATAATTGGTCATTGTCCAATATCCATCGGATGCATAAGGCTGGAAATTGCGATTTACGTGGGGAATCCATAGATAACCATAATCGTAATCTTCGACCCATTGCCCATAGGGCGACAATTCATTGTAGAATGTCTGGAAACTAATTTGTGCATCGCTGTGTGCTCTCACCTGTGTCCTTTGCGAATAGCAAGATGTAAGTCCTACTACTATTAATATGAGTGTAATCTTTTGTAGCGTTTTCATATCTGTAGGGTTTTATAGGGTTTAATGTTTTATGCTTACTACTATGACGTATGATTCTGATAATGGTTTAACAATTGGATAATACCTTTTTTTTGAAGTATGATAAACTCCTCAGATATTTATGCCTGTTTGAAGAAGTAGAAAAATAGTCATCAAAATAACTTTTACTTTAAAGATATGGCTCATTATTGTTGCATTTTCTAAATTTTTGTAGCAAACCGTTTTTAACCACTTTCCAGATGAAACCTGAATCAATCACTTTTGCATATTTCTAAAACTGTATTTATTCTACAATCACCACGGCATGCTAAACAAGACAATTATGGTACTCTAGCTCTATATCTTATCTGCAACGAGCATATCTTAGAAGACACACCTGCCTTGTTCAAAAAACTTTACTGTTTAAACCATATTTATACCTTAGTCCTTTTTCTTACTTTGTTTTAGTTTTGCTGCAGCTCGTGGCTCGCTATTTGGCTCTTTGATGTGTATTCTTGTATCGTTTTTTTGTCAAAAACACAAAAGGAGAGGGGTTGCGTAGGCCTACATTTGTTGTTTTGCATTGCATTTCTCAAAACTGTAGCCCTACATTTGTCGTTTTGCAATGCATACCTCGAACTGTAGCCCTACATTTGTTGTTTTGTATTGCATTTCTCGAACTGTAGTCCTACATTTTGCCTTTTGCATTGCATTTCTGGAACTGTAGTCCTACATTTGTCGTTTTGCAATGCATTTCTCAAACTGTAGGCCTACATTTGCAGTTTTGCATTGCATTTCTTAAACTGTAGGCCTACATTTTGCCTTTTGCAATGCATTTCTTGAATTGTAGGGGTACGCAAGGTCGCCCAAAGTTGGATTTTTTTGTTGTTTAGCTCTTTCAACACCTATTTGTGTTATTATAATCAGCGTGTTATCTTTTTTTGCTGCTTTTAAGTTGCAATATTTGGTTTGATGTATTATTCAGTCCTTTTCAGAAATTAGTAACTTCTATGGAAGGTGTATAAAAAACAGATTCAATAGCAGGTTTGTATCAATTGGTAGTGCATAATTTTTGGTTTGGATATCTAAAGTTTAGAAACGATAGCTTCGTAACTACTATGAATATATGGTGTAGCTTTTAATACTTGTGTTACTACAATTAGAAAAGAAAAGAGGCGCATTCTAAATAGTAGCTTAGCACTAATAGAATGGAAAGGGTTCAATTTCATTATATTTGTATCGTTAGAAGAGATATACAATACAATAACTATAATTTATGGAAAGGTCTCAACGAGAACGAATAAAAAAAATGGAAAGCATATTTAATGGTGTGAGCCAAGCATTGCAAGATTTAGAAATAGCTTTAGACAAGTGGACAGACAAAATGCCATTGTACGATGTCTTATTGGAGTATTATATGGGAAAAGAGTGGAGAGAAGATGAAGAGGCTTCCAATCAACCCGGTTTTCCAAGCTCTGAGGAGTTGTCTCATGGTATTTTAGCGGAGGACACAATCTTTAATGATATGATCTTACACCGAGAATTAGCTATTAGGTTGTTGAAGATAGCAACAAAGATGCTAGAGTAGTAGCTCATATTTTTAAGTCTCACAAAACTGCTATCTATCAGAACATGAACAACAGATCAAGGCTTCATCGAGATTGTTTAGACCAAAAAAATCGCAGCAAAACTAATTGTTTCACTGCGATTTAATTGTTGTCTATTTATTGGTCGATATTTATTTCACTTCTTCAAAATCAACATCAGTTACATCGTCATCAGACTTTCCTTGGCCTTGACCAGGTCCTTGTTGACCTTCGCCTGGTTGGCCCGCTGCACCTTGTGCACCTGCATCTTGCGCATTATACATTTCTTGAGAAGCTGCTTGGAACACTGTGTTCAATTCTGCTGTAGCAGCATCAATACCTTCTATGTTTTGAGCTTTGTGAGCTTCTTTTAGTTTTGCCAATGCTTCTTCGATAGGCGTTTTTTTGTCGGCTGGAAGTTTATCACCCAGGTCTTTTAATTGTTTTTCTGTTTGGAAAATCAATGAATCGGCATGGTTCAACTTGTCTATTTTCTCTTTTTCTTTTTGGTCAGATTCCGCATTAGCTGCAGCTTCATCTTTCATACGTTTTATTTCTTCATCGCTCAATCCTGATGAAGCTTCAATGCGTATGCGTTGCTCTTTGCCAGTTGCTTTATCTTTGGCCGATACATTTAGAATACCGTTTGCATCAATATCAAAAGTGACTTCAATTTGAGGTACTCCGCGAGGTGCTGGTGGTATTCCGTCAAGGTTGAACACTCCAATTTGTTTGTTGTCGCGTGCCATGCTTCGCTCGCCTTGCAATATATTAATTTGCACCGATGGCTGATTGTCTGAGGCAGTAGAGAAAGTTTCGCTTTTCTTAGTTGGTATGGTAGTGTTGGCATCAATTAGTTTTGTTGTAATACCACCCATTGTTTCAATACCTAAAGAAAGAGGCGTAACATCTAGTAGCAATACATCTTTTATATCGCCACTCAAAACTGCACCTTGAATAGCAGCACCCACTGCAACAACTTCGTCGGGGTTTACACCTTTTGATGGAGTCTTGCCAAATAGTTTTTCAACTAATTCTTGCACTGCAGGAATACGTGTTGATCCGCCTACTAAAATTACCTCATCAATGTCTGATGTTGACATGCCTGCATCTTTGATAGCTGCATTACATGGGCCAACACATTTTTGTAAAAGACCGTCAACAAGTTGTTCAAATTTTGCACGTGTCAATGTTTTCACCAAATGCTTTGGTATTCCATCAACAGGCATTATGTAAGGTAGATTAATTTCGGTGCTTGTAGCACTTGATAATTCTACTTTTGCTTTTTCGGCAGCCTCTTTCAATCGTTGCAATGCCATTGGGTCTTTTCGCAAATCTATGCGTTCGTCTTTCAAAAACTCTTCGGCCAACCAGTCAATAATTTCGTGGTCAAAGTCGTCACCACCTAAGTGGGTATCGCCATTGGTCGATTTTACTTCAAAAACGCCATCGCCCAACTCGAGGATAGAAATATCGAAAGTTCCACCTCCGAGGTCGAACACAGCAATTTTCATATCTTCGTGTTTTTTGTCAAGTCCATACGCCAATGATGCCGCTGTAGGCTCGTTTACAATACGGCGTACTGTAAGTCCAGCAATTTCGCCAGCTTCTTTTGTAGCCTGACGCTGAGCGTCGCTAAAATAGGCGGGCACTGTAATTACAGCTTCTGTAACCTCTTGTCCTAGGTAATCTTCGGCTGTTTTTTTCATTTTCTGCAATATAATAGCAGATATTTCTTGAGGGGTATATAGTCGTCCGTCTATATCTACACGTGGTGTGTTGTTATCGCCTTTCACTACTTTGTACGAAACACGTCCTGTCTCTTTTTGCACTTGATCATAAGTTTCTCCCATAAATGTTTTTATAGAGAATACTGTGTTGTGTGGATTGGTTATTGCCTGACGTTTGGCAGGGTCGCCAACCTTACGCTCTCCACCTTCCACAAATGCTACAATGGACGGAGTGGTGCGTTTTCCTTCGTTGTTAGTAATTACAACAGGCTCGTTGCCTTCCATTACCGACACGCAAGAGTTTGTTGTTCCTAAGTCTATTCCTATTATTTTTCCCATACTTTTAAATATTTATTTATTTGTCATATTAGTTCCTACTTATATAACATCAAAATTGGTGCCAAAGATTAATCTGCCATTTTGTCAGACTTTTTGTCAGGTGTATTGGTTTGGGTATGCTATTATGGCAAACAACACCCATTAGTAGCCATTAAATGGAATCTATTTGTTATAGAGAGTTGTAGTTATATTAATTTTTGATTAACTTTGGAGATAATAATTAACTACTGTTTTAAACCAATTTAAATCATAAACTTATCAATTATGGCTTCTATTTACACCCCTCAAGACAAAGATCAATTAAAAAAGAAAGGTATTTCTGAAGAAAAAATTGATGAACAACTACGTTATTTCGAAAAAGGATTTCCGGCCCTGCATATCAAAGCGCCTGCATCTATAGATGCAGGCATTGTCAAGATAAGTAAAGACAAGCAACTTAAATATGTATCTATCTGGGAAGAGTACTTGAAAAGTGGCAAAGAGGTTACAAAATTTGTTCCAGCATCTGGAGCCGCTAGCAGAATGTTTAAAGACCTTTTTTCTTTTCTTGAAGAAGACGCTGATGTGCCTACTAATGAGTTTGAGAAACAGTTTTTTGAAAACATCCATTCTTTTGCATTCTTTGGTGTACTTAACCAAGCTTGTCTTGATGTTTACAAAAAAAACATCGACGAGTTGATGTCGGCAAATAGATACAAGGATGTTGTAAAGATGCTGTTGAGTGAAGGTGGGTTGAACTATGGGGAGCTCCCCAAGGGTTTATTGCTGTTTCATAGCTATACCGACAAAGAAAGAACCCCCATGGAAGAACATTTGGTGGAGGGCACTATGTATGCCAAAGATAGCAAAAACAATGTGAATGTTCATTTCACTATATCGCCACACCATAAAGAGTTGTTTGAGAAATTGGTAAACGAAGTGAAAGTTGATCTTGAGAAACGGCTAGACGCGCATTTCGATGTGTCGTTCAGTATTCAAAAACCATCTACCGATACAATAGCCGTAGATTTAGACAACAACCCATTTAGAGATGAGGGGGCGCTACTATTCCGCCCTGGAGGACATGGGGCACTTATCGAAAACTTGAATGACTTGCAATCTGATATTGTTTTTGTGAAAAACATTGATAATGTAGTGCCCGATAAATATAAAGAGAATGATGCTTTGCATAAAAAAATGCTAGCAGGGGTTTTAGTAGCCACTCAGAAAAGGGTTTTTGAGTATTTAAACAAGTTAGAGTTGGGCAATTGCTCAAATGACGACCTTGTTGAAATAAAGAGTTTTGTCGAAAAAGATTTGTGTACTACAACTGACAAAGTTGCCGAAGATAATGATGAGTTGCTGATACAATATTTGATTACCAAACTCAATCGCCCAATCAGAGTTTGCGGTATGGTTCGCAACGAAGGTGAGCCCGGTGGAGGTCCATTTATAGTTGAAAACAAAGATGGAAGCTTTTCACCTCATATCTTAGAAGGTTCTCAAATTGATGATAAAACGGCTGCCGATTTGGCAGACAAGGCTACACACTTTAATCCTGTTGATTTGGTTTGCGCCATCAAAAATAAGGAAGGCGAGAAGTTCGCACTGCTCAGTTTTGTAGATAAAGAGACGGGTTTTATCTCTTCTAAATCATTAAATGGTAGGGCTCTAAAAGCACTTGAACTTCCTGGCTTATGGAATGGTGCTATGAGCGATTGGAGTACTGTTTTTGTGGAAGTGCCAATAAACACTTTCAATCCTGTGAAAACAGTGAATGACTTGCTACGTGATGAGCATCAATAATAAAACTAATTAGGAATAGAAAATATAACCAGTAAGAACGCTGTTCGAAGCTATTGTGAAATGGCCCTAAAACAGCGTTTTTACTACTTTAGGGAGTGCTCTCATGTTGCATTTTAGGCTTCCCTCGATTATCTAAAAATATTTTTTGTCACCTCCATTGTGAGGTCTGTTGTTCTAAATTGCACCTGTTTTTTGAATCGTAACTTGCCTGTTACTCTTACAACATGGCATTATCTCCAACATTGATTGTCAATTGCTATTTCAACAAATAACTCATTAACTAACAAGAACACTGTTGTTCTTTTTTATCTGTTTTGTAGCTAGTGTAAGTATTAAGGCAAAATCGAGAGAAATATATAATCCTTTTTACGTATATAGAAGATTTATTTGTAACTTCGTGTTAGAGAATAATCAATCTTGCAAATAAGAGCAGGTTTTTCCATTTTTTATATGAACGAAGAAAATAAAATAATAGATGAAAATAAAATGATCGAAGACGAGTTTCAAGCTCTTCTTGATGATTATCTTTCATCCAACCACCGTAAAAAGGTTGAGATAATAACCAAAGCATTCAATCTTGCACACGAAGCACACAAGGGGTCTCGTCGTCGTTCGGGCGAGCCTTATATAATGCATCCTCTTGCCGTGGCACGCATTGTTTCTAAAGAAATAGGATTGGGCTCTACCTCAATATCGTCTGCTTTGCTACACGATGTGGTAGAAGATACTGACTATAGCGTAGAGGATATTGAAATGATTTTTGGTGAGAGGATTGCACGCATTGTCGATGGTCTTACAAAAATATCAAGTGGCATGTTTGGTAGCAATGTTTCAGCGCAAGCAGAAAATTTTAGGAAGTTATTGCTCACCATGTCAAACGATATTCGTGTAATACTTATAAAAATTGCAGACCGTTTGCACAATATGCGCACGCTGTCGTCTATGGCACCTGCCAAACAATACAAAATAACAGGCGAAACAATGTATATCTATGCACCATTGGCGCATAGGCTTGGATTGTTTGCTATAAAAACCGAACTAGAAGAGCTTTGTTTCAAGTACGAGCATCCCGAAACCTTTGCCGACATAACCGAGAAGATAAAGGATACTGCTCGTGAACGAAATAAAATATATGAGAATTTTGCAAAGCCAGTAGTGGTTGAGTTAGACAAAATGGACATTGAGTACGAGATGAGGGCTCGTGTTAAATCTGTATATTCTATCTCCAATAAAATGGAGAAAAAGAATGTTGGATTTAATGAGATATATGATTTGTTTGCAGTTAGAATCATCTTCGAAATCTATCCAGGTATGGACGAGAAGAAAAAATGTTGGGATATTTATTCAGCCATTACTGACATTTACAAACTTCGCCCCGATAGAATCCGAGATTGGGTGAGTCGTCCAAAATCTAATGGATATCAGGCATTGCACCTAACAGTTATGGGACCCGATGGAAAGTGGATTGAAATACAGATTCGAAGCCGAAGGATGGACGACATTGCAGAAAAAGGATTTGCAGCTCACTGGAAATACAAAGCCAATAGGGTAGAAGAAGACACAGAATTGGATAAGTGGCTCAAAACCATTCAAGAAATATTGGCCAACCCTAATCCAAATGCAGTAGATTTTTTAGACACAATCAAGTTGAACCTATTTGCAATGGAGATTTTTGTTTTTACACCCAAAGGTGATATAAAGACTCTCCCGCAAGGTGCAACAGCACTTGATTTTGCTTATATTTTGCATACGGATATTGGAGATACCTGTCTTGGGGCAAAAGTGAATCATAGGCTAGTTCCATTAAGTCAAAAGTTGAATAGTGGTGATCAGGTTGAGATTTTAACTTCTACCTCTCAGAAACCCCAATCTGAATGGCTTAGCTTTGTGACAACAGCCAAAGCCCGAACTAAAATTGAGGCAGCTCTACGGCGCGAAAAACGTGCCATTGCCAAGGCTGGAAAGTTGAAGCTCGATAAACTGTTTGATAAGGAGCCTATTGAGAGAAGTACGCTTGATAGAATTTTACATTATTACAATATTGATAAAAAAGAAGACCTGTTTTATCAAATTGGTAATAATGAAGTAGAATTGCCGCAAGATTACACCAAGTTTTATACCGTAAAGGAGAAAGATCAGTCAGACAACTTGCTCTTACGCTATATGAAACAGGCATATAATGCTATGCGCAAGCCTTCGGACGACCCATCAAAACTAAAAATAGATGTTGATGCAAAACATGTAAAAAACAAAGATAAGGCTGAAAATGATAAGATTGATAGAAAAAAAAAGTTCTATTTAGTTGAAAAAAATCACAGCAAAAACTTTATAGTTCCCACATGCTGCAACCCATTGCCTGGCGATGACTTGTTTGGTTTTATTACCGATAATGAAGAGGTAGAGATACATAAAAGCTCCTGTCAAACAGGGAATAAACTAAAAGCTAATTTTGGTGACAGGGTCATTGAGGTAGCTTGGGGAGATTATAAACAATACTCTTTTAAGTCGTCGGTATCTTTTACTGGTATTGATAAAAAAGGAATACTGAATCAGATTATTGCAAAAATATCAGAAGATGTGGCCATAAATATTTTAAGTCTGAATATTTCCTCAAATGATGGTATTTTTGTTGGACAAATGGATGTGAGTGTACACAGTGTGAAAGATGTGCAACACCTATGCTCTATTATAGCAAAAGTGGACGGTATAAATACCGTCCACCGTTCTACAACATAATATTACTTACTTGGCCTTTGCAATAGAAAAGGTAAATGTACTTTTGCTTTTAAAGCTTTCTTTTATTTTAGTAAAATCTGACGCTGTCTTCTTACTCCTTGCAAGTCATAGACTAATTGAGCTTTGCATCTGCTCTTGTTTTGTTTGTTCGTCACTAACTTTAGTCATATCTCGCCTAAGCGCCACAAAGAGCCTCAGTAAAGGCCCTAAAGGAAAGCTCTCTACTTAATTGTTTTTTTTTGTTTTATTGATTGAAGCACAATTTCTAAGTCTTACCTTCTCTTTTTCCTATGAAATAGCCTTGCTGTTGCTCTTTTAGTAATAAAGGTTAGCGCAATAGGTTTTAGCAATCTCCAACCCATAGAACCAAATGACTTGTAATTTGAAAGAAGCAAATTGCCCCATCCTCCACCTATATTCCTAGTTAGGTATGAAGAGCTAGAAAGTGGAGATGAGCTCTCAACTCTGTCAGTAACCTTGTTCATGATGGACGAAGAGACACTCTTTAGTAACATCGAACCCCAATTGTCATTGATATATTGTAGTTGGAAGACCATTTTTTGTTCAGAGATTTTAATCTCTTCACGCAATTGTTTTTCCTCAAGTTTTAGTTGATCCAATGGGGTTAGTTTGTATGTTCTCATAATGTTGTTATTCTTTATCATCGTCCATTAGGAAAGATACTATCATATTTGTCAAACTGTTTTTGATAGATTTTCTAACCATTATAACTATTATCACAAGAATCAATGTAAATAGAGATACAATAGCAAAGCCCAAGGGCATGCTATTAAGCAAATCTCCAAGATATACAGCTAGTGTAATAAAAATAAGATTTAGTACTAACAATATTGATAATAGTGCAATAGTTGAATAAAGTAGTAATCCAGCGGTCTTGCTTGTTTTTGAGTAAGTTTGTATTTTAAATAGCCTAAGTCTATTGGAAACATATTCAGACAAATCTTCTTTCATTTCCTCGAACAATGTACTTACTTTTTTTTCTTCCATCGTTTAGGTAATTTCTGTTTGCTTATTTTTTAGATAATTCTTTTTTAGCTATTTCAGTTATGTCCTCAATGTCATCTTTAAGATCCTCAACTTCATTTTTACCTTTATATACCGCAGTTTTCACATTAGCTCTTACTTTGTCTGCAAAAGCATTGGCTTGGTCTAACCAGTCTTCTCTCTTATCGTTACCCATAATATAACCAATAGCTGCTCCTAGGGCAACACCAATACCTAATCCTAATAATAATTTTGACTCTGAATTTTTCATAATCTTTTTTTTTAATGTTTATATAGATTGTTATTAATAAATTGTTTCAACCAAATCGTTTGTTTGGTCAAATACAAAGATAAAACGTCTCAACGTGTCATTTTGTTTATAAAAATGCAAATATGCACAAAATCTATGTCATTCTGACAGAGATTCTCCCAAAAGAGTTGCAGATGTGTGACCATTTATTTTCACACGAATGGTTTGACCTATTTGGTGGTTTTTTTTATCAAACACTACAACCTTGCTTTCACTTGTTCTTCCAAAGAATTGATTGTTCGATTTTTTAGAATACCCTTCAATCAAAACTTTAAACTCTTTGCCAACATCCCTACTATTGCTTATTTCGGAGTGCTCTCTCTGTAAATTAATGATTTCTTGCAGTCTTCGTTTTTTTACCTCCTCTGGAACGTTGTCTTTTAGTTTATTTGATGCAAATGTGCCTGGTCTTTCAGAGTATTTAAACATAAATGCAGAATCAAAAACGACCTCTTTCATCAAAGATAGTGTTTCTTTGTGATCTTCTTCGGTTTCATCGTGAAATCCGCACATAATGTCTGTAGAAAGTCCACAATTTGGAATAATTCTTTTTATTGCTGCAATTCTTGCCAAATACCACTCTCTGTCGTATTTACGATTCATTAGTTTGAGCATTCGTGAACTTCCCGACTGAAATGGAAGGTGGATAAAATTGCATATGTTGGGGTTATTGGCAATAGTGTGTAGTGTTTTATCGGTCATATCCTTTGGATGTGATGTTGTAAAACGTACACGCATCTCTGGTGCATGTTTTGCTACCATATCTAGCAAATCCGGAAAGTCTGTGCTTTGCGATCCATTTGAATAAAGATAAGAATTTACATTTTGTCCTAAAAGTGTAACTTCTTTGAAACCTCTACTTTTCATGTCGTCCAACTCCATTAGGATGCTTTCTGTATCACGACTTCTTTCTCTTCCTCTCGTATAGGGTACTATGCAGTATGTGCAAAAATTGTTGCATCCGCGCATGATAGAAATAAACCCCGAAATATTGTTTCCACCTATTTTCATAGGTATTACATCTTTGTAGGTTTCGGTTTTAGACAATTCTACGTTGATGGCCTTTAGGCCTTGTTCTGCAGAACTAATCAGGTTGGGTAAATCTAAGTAGGAGTCGGGTCCAATAACTAAGTCGGCATGATGTTGTTCTATTAATACCTCTTTTACTCTTTCGGCCATGCAGCCTAGCACTCCTATAATAAGCTTTTGGTTGTTTTTGCGTTTGATAGCATTGAAATATTCTAAACGCTGTATAACTCGCTGTTCTGCATTTTCTCTTATAGCACAAGTGTTTACAAAAACAGCATCAGCAGCCTCTAGATCGTCAGTAATGCTATAGCCGTCCATTTCCATAATCGAAGCTACCACCTCTGTGTCAGCAATATTCATCTGACAGCCATAGGTTTCTATAAAAAGTTTTTTTTCTTTGGCTTGATATGTTTTTTCTTCTAATTTCATAGTTTTTCTTTTCTAAATAAATACAGATTTATAGCTATAATGCGATAAATCTTATAGGTTTGGTATGACAAGTTTATGAGTATAGCCATGCAATGTTGTTAAAAGTTTGCGTCTTAACTATTTTTTAATTATATTTGTCAAGCTAATAAGAAAATAAATTTTCATAGTTAAGTTTTGGTTTTATAGTCGGGTGTTGCTGCGAAGTGATGCCCGACTATTTTTGCATTCATTTATATCCATTCTTTTGTATCTCAAATAAAAAATGAGTACTTTTGTCTGAACTACAAAAGTAATGAAAAAATGGATATAGGCGATCTTGGATTTTTAATAATTGCTTTTATTGTGTTTATAGTTAACTTTATTGCGAAAGCTAATAAAGAAAAAACACAAGCACAGCCAGAGAAGCAAGTACCTGCAAAACCAGAACTTCCAGAACCTTGGGAGATGACAGAGACATTGCCGCCACCTATAGACAGCCCCTATAGCCGAGACAAAAAGGCAGAAGCAAGTAAGAGAGGGTTTTCACTGCCAAGTCCATCCTCACAAGAGTCGTATGAAAATATGAAAAAGCGGTTACAAACCCCTCAAGAAGGAATCTCTTCACTGTCCGATTCTTTGTTTAAAGATGATAATATGGATAATATTTCTTACAAAGACGAAGGTTCTGAAAATACATCTTACTCTAATGAGCTTTTTGAAGGCAACATTACTGAGGAATTCAGAAAAGCAATCATATATAGCGAAATTCTTCATCGCAAATACGAATAAATCACATCATAAAATTAGTAACAATGGCTTTAAAATTTATTAGTGCTGAAGAAGCTGCAGCACTTATTTATCATGACCAAAATGTTGGTTTTAGCGGGTTTACCCATGCCGGATGTCCAAAAGTAGTACCTGTAGCTTTGGCGAAAAGAGCTGAAGAGGAACATGCAAAAGGAAATCCTTTTAAAATTGGTATGTTCACTGGTGCATCTACAGGCGATACAATTGATGGCAGTTTGGCCCGTGCTAATGCAGTTAAATTTCGCACCCCTTATCAAACCAATAAGGACATGCGTAATGCTATCAATAATAGGCATATTCACGATTCAATAGCTTATTTCGATATGCATCTTTCACAAGTAGCGCAAGAAATAAGGTATGGATTCTTAGGAGGCGTAGATGTAGCAATTGTAGAAGCTTGCGACGTAACAGAAGATGGCAAGATAGTGCTAACAGCTGGAGTGGGTATTACACCTACTATTTGCCGTATGGCAAAAATTGTGATTGTAGAATTGAACAGTAAGGTTCCTAGTCGATTAAAAGGTATTCACGATTTATATGAATTGCAAGATCCTCCCAAACGCCGACACATCAATATATTTGAAGTGCAAGGTAGGGTAGGATTAGAGTATGTGAAGGTCGATCCTGAAAAGATATTTGTTGTTGAAACCAACGAAGAGAGCGAGGGCGGAGGTTTTGCCCCCGTTGATGAAACTACAGCCAAAATAGGTGAAAATGTAGCCAACTTCTTTGCCTCAGAAATGAAAAGCGGCCGTATTCCTCCCACTTTCTTACCCGTTCAATCGGGCGTGGGCAATATTGCCAATGCAGTATTAGGTTCTATGGGGCAAAATAAAGACATTCCTCGATTTGAGGTTTTCACTGAAGTTATTCAGGATGCTGTATTGGATATGATGCGCGAAGGCAAAATTAGTTTTGCCAGTGGATGTTCGCTTACGGTGAGCAACGAGCAGTTGTATAAATTATATCAAGATATCGATTTCTTTAAAAACAAAATGGTGTTACGCCCAAGTGAAATATCTAATAATCCTGGCTTAGTACGCCGTTTAGGAGTTATTGGTATTAATACTGCTATTGAAGTTGACCTTTTTGGTAATGTAAACTCTACTCACGTGATGGGTAATAATATGATGAATGGCATTGGCGGATCGGGGGACTTTACCCGTAGTTCATATATCTCTATCTTTGTTACGCCATCTATTGCTAAAAACGGTGATATTAGTTGCATCGTTCCAAAGGTAACGCACGAAGATCATAGTGAGCACTCTGTTAAGATTATAGCATCTGAATATGGTGTTGCCGATTTGAGAGGAAAAGGAACCTATCAACGGGCCCAAGAGATTATAGAGAAATGTGCTCATCCAGATTATCGTCCTATGTTGCACGATTATCTAAGTTTACAGAAAACAGGTCATACTCCTCAAAGTCTCTACGGTTGCTATGCATTTCACAAAGCATTCTTGGAGACAGGTAGTATGAAGAATGCCAATTTGGCACAGTATAAAAAATAAGAGATTGAAGCTGTTTAGCTATAGCATTAAAACTAAAGAAAGAGACTGTTTCATTCATGAGACAGTCTCTTTTGCAATATACTAACTTTTGCAATATACTAACTTGCTTCTTATGAGAGAATAATGACTGCGTCACATTATGGTACAATCATTTTATTTATTATGTTTGTATTATGACTGAATCAACAAAATTTATCAATCGTCGTCGTCGTGTGATGGATCTAATTGCAAAGAGATCAGATATTGACGATAAGGTTATAGAAGCAATGAACAGAGTGCCTCGTCAGATGTTTATCGACTCAAGATTTGAAGAGATGGCCTATCACGACAAGCCTTTACCAATTGCGGCTGGTCAAACTATTTCTCAAATATATACGGTTGCTATGCAAACCAATTTGTTGAAACTAAGAGAGGGAAACTCGGTGTTAGAAATTGGTACAGGTTGTGGCTATCAAACTGCAGTGCTATGCGAAATGGGATATAGCGTGTATAGCATTGAGAGGCACCAGGAGCTTTATCACTTAGCAAAACAAAATCTTGAGAAGCTGGGATACAATGCCATGTTAGTTTATGGTGATGGGTTTGAAGGTATGCCACAGAATGCTCCTTTCGATGGAATACTAATTACATGTGGAGCACCAGAAATACCTGAGGAGTTAGTGAAGCAATTGGCTATTAATGGGAAAATGGTAGCACCTATTGGTAAAGATTTACAAGAAATGATGGTGATACAGAAAATTAGCGAGCAGAAAAACAAGATTACAAAGGAAGGTGCATACAAGTTTGTTCCGATGCTGCCAGGCATTGTAGATAAATAATTGTTGCGGATAAAAGTGGGAACATGAATAAAACACCTTCTTGATTTTTTATTGCAAAGAACATTTAAATATCTAAAAACGAATTAGTGCAAATACTATACTTTTTTTATCTTTGAAAAAAAAACAGCAAACAAATGAATTCTCAATTAAACGACCACAATAAGCAAGAGTATCCTCCAATGCATACAGCAGAACATATACTAAACCAAACCATGACACGAATGTTTGGATGTAGGCGCTCACACAACACACATATTGAGCGAAAGAAAAGCAAGTGCGACTATTTTATAGACCAAATGCCAACAGCTGAGCAAGTGCAAGAAATAGAAGATGTTGTAAATGAAATAATAAATAGTAACTTGGAGGTGTCCGAAGACTTTGTACACATAAATGACGCTGCAGATCTGGTCGATTTATCTAAACTTCCTGATGATGTATCTGAAATGCTGCGCATTATTCGTGTTGGCGATTACGACGTTTGCGCATGTATCGGGTCGCATGTTGAGCGTACTTCAGAGATTGGCCAATTTAAAATCACAACGCACACTTTCGAGAACGGTAGATGGCGTGTGCGATTTAAACTAAACGAAGCATAGTATCGAGTCATGATTAGGAAACTTCTGCGATTCGTTAAAAAGATAATCATCCTTTTCTTTGTTTTGTCTGTTTTGAGTGTCATAACACTACGTTTTGTGCCAGTCTATTTTACACCACTAATGGGCATACGTATTGTTGAGCAGATTCGAGACAAAAAGAAACCCAAGTTATTGCATACTTGGGTTGGGTATGACAATATGTCAGACAATATAAAACGTGCTGTTATTGCATCCGAAGATCAGCTATTCTTTGAGCACAAAGGTTTTGACAAAAAACAGATTCAAAAAGCTATAGAGGAAAACAAAAAGCGCAAGCGTGCTCGTGGGGCAAGTACAATAAGCCAACAAACTGCTAAGAATGTGTTTTTGTGGCCACAATCATCATGGTTCAGAAAAGGGCTTGAAACTTATTTTACTGTGCTTATTGAGTTTTTTTGGAGCAAAGATAGAATATTGCATGTCTATCTCAACTCTATGGAAACAGGAGATGGTATGTATGGTGCAGAAGCTGTAGCCAAACACCATTTTAATACTTCTGCCAATAAGTTATCGCAGTCGCAATCTGCTCTTATAGCTGCTACACTGCCCAATCCTTTGCGTTTTAGTTCGAATGCTCCATCTGCTTATATGCTCAAACGACAAGCGTTTATAATGCGACAAATGCAAAACATAAGGCTACCAGAAAAAAATACAAAGAGCAAATAGCTCTTTGTATTGTTATTTTCTAAAGAAACTACTTATTTTC
>CAYVLC010000021.1:5858-25160 GCA_964452155.1 uncultured Dysgonomonadaceae bacterium | reverse complement strand
AATGTACTCCTACATTTCGAGAAACAAACTTCGAAACGCAAAATGTAGGCCTACATTTCAAGAAACAAACTTCGAAACGCAAAATGTAGGCCTACAGTTTTCAAAAACAACATTCGAAACGACAAATGTACCCCTACATTTCGAGAAACAAACTTCGAAACGACAAATGTACCCCTACATTTCGAGAAACAAACTTCGAAACGACAAATGTAGGACTACAGTTTTCGGAAACAACATTCGAAACGCAAAATGTAGGACTACGCGAGCTATCAATTTATCTGTTTCTGCAGAAAAAACTGATACAACAATTGCATTTAAAGAGCAAAATGATAAACCACGAGATACAGCAAAGCTACGAAAGGTATTTACAGCATAACAAGCACCGCAAAAAGAAATATCGCTTCATAAGTATATCAAACAAATATCGTTTGTAAATAAACTGCGATATAATTTGGCCAAACACAGTAGGTGGCAGATTGTAGGTTGATATTATAGCAAAAAAAGCTCCTCAAAAAATTAATTTCAAGGAGCTTTTCTTTGTCTTTTTTTTAATCTTACCGATTTATTTCTTTTTACGATCGCCGTAGCGGCTCATAAACTTGTCAACACGTCCTGCTGTATCTACCAGCGTTTGCTTGCCAGTATAGAAAGGATGTGAAGCGCTTGTAATTTCAAGTTTTACAAGTGGATATGTTACGCCATCTACCTCAATGGTTTCTCTTGCATTGACTGTGGAACGAGAAATAAAAATTTCGTCGTTTGACATATCTTTGAAAACTACCGGACGGTAATCTGAAGGATGAATGTCTTTTTTCATATTGTTGAGTCTTTTATAAATATTATAGTTTGCTGTAGGAGCCTTTATTAATTTCAGTGTGCAAAGATACAACATTTTATGAAATGATAAAATTATTGGTTGAGAATTTTAGTTTTAAGAAACATATTTCGTATTTTGCACCTTAAAAGAAACTGAATGAATATAGAAATTATTACTATTGGCGACGAATTGCTTATTGGCCAGGTGGTTGACACCAATTCGGCATGGATGTCTAGAAAAATGAGTGGTGTTGGTTTCGATGTGGTTTATATCACATCTATCAAAGACCACAAAGATGCTATTTACACAGCAATTGAAGATGGTTTTGGTAGAGCCGATATCCTGTTGATTACAGGAGGCAATGGGCCAACAAAAGATGATATCACAAAAAATACACTTTGCGAATACTTCGACGACCAACTTGTTTTCGACAATGAGGTACTAGCAAATATTGAAACACTTTTCAAAGAAAGAAATGTTGTTATCAATGAACTTACACGCAATCAAGCCATGGTGCCTCAAAACAGCACCGTTATACAAAATAGAGTTGGCACTGCGCCAGTACTATGGTTCGAAAAAAATGGCAAGATACTTGTTTCTATGCCAGGTGTTCCTTTCGAAATGCGCTGGGCTATGAGCGAGGAAGTGATACCACGGCTCACAAAGCGATTTCAAACAAAAACATTTCTCAAACACGTATATTATACACAAGGAATGTCTGAGTCGGCCCTAGCCATGCACCTAAACGATTTTGAAGATCAACTCCCCCATGGGTTTGGATTGGCCTATTTGCCAGGTGGTGGCATTATTCGTTTGCGCCTTTCTGTAAAAGGTGCAGAGCATACTGCAGAGATGGACAAGCAAGCAGACAAGCTAAAAGCACTGCTAGGAGATTACCTACTGGCCGAATCTGAAAATCCACTACAACAGCTACTGGGCAACACACTAAAAGATAAGGGTATGACTATTTCGCTAGCAGAGAGCTGCTCTGGTGGTTACATAGCTCATTTGCTTACAAGCATTGCGGGAGCATCTGCCTATTTCAAAGGTGGCATTGTGAGCTATGCCGATAGTGCAAAAGCGAATCTGCTACATGTAAAACAAAGCACCCTTGACACACACGGAGCTGTGAGCCAGCAAGTAGTAGAAGAAATGGCACGAGGTGCTATTGCTGCTTTTGGCACCGATTGTGCCATAGCTGTGTCGGGCATAGCGGGGCCAGATGGAGGTACCGATGAGAAGCCTGTAGGTACAGTTTGGATTTGCACCATTTGCAAAGACACTGTGGTGAGCAAACAATATTTGTTTGGAAAATCGCGTGAAAACAACATTCGGCGCTCGGCCCTAATGGCCATGGTGCAAATGTTGCGTTGTATGGGGTGAGTGAATATGTAAATGAAAATAGCCGTTACAAATCGTACAGACTGTAACGGCTATTTTTATGTTTTTAAGCTGAGAGATAGAGTAAAAACTTTGTGTAAATAATAAGCTATTTGCTCTTTTGGTTCTTTTTCTCTTAATGTGTCTAATCGATAATATCAAATCCTGTGTAAGACACCAATGCTTTAGGAATACGAATACCTTGGGGTGTTTGATTGTTCTCTAGCAATGCTGCCAAAATACGTGGCAAAGCCAAAGCACTACCATTTAATGTGTGGCAAAGTTGAGTTTTTCTGTTTTCATCGCGATAGCGAAGCTTCAATCTATTGGCCTGATAGCTTTCGAAATTAGAAACAGAGCTCACTTCCAGCCAGCGTTGTTGTGCAGCAGAATAGACTTCGAAATCGAAGGTAAGGGCCGATGTAAAGCCCATATCACCACCACAAAGACGTAGTATGCGCCACGGCAACTCTAGTTGCTCAATGAGCGATTGTACGTAGTTGACCATTTCATCGAGACGATTATAAGAGTTTTCAGGAGCATCTATACACACTATTTCTACTTTATCGAACTGGTGCAACCTGTTCAATCCACGCACATCTTTGCCATACGAACCTGCCTCACGACGAAAACATGCAGAGTAGGCAGTGTTTTTGATTGGGAAATCCTTTTTATCCAGTATCACATCTCTGTATATATTCGTTACAGGCACTTCTGCAGTAGGGATAAGGTATAGGTCGTCTATTTGTGCATGATACATTTGGCCTTCTTTGTCGGGCAGCTGACCAGTACCAAAGCCCGAATCGGCATTTACCAAATAGGGAGGTTGAATTTCGATAAAGCCATTATCGCGGGCATTGTCTAAAAAGAAATTGATGAGTGCGCGCTGTATGCGGGCCCCTTTTCCTTTGTAAACAGGAAATCCGGCTCCAGTTATTTTTACTCCCAGTTCAAAATCAATCAAATCGTACTGTTTTGCCAGGTCCCAGTGAGGAACCGACCCCTCGGGTAGTGTAGGCATACTGCCCCCAGAGCGTTCTATTAGATTGTCGTCGGCTCCTTTTCCTAGGGGTACCGATTGGTGAGGCACATTGGGAATGTTTACAAGAATTTCTTGCAGTTTTGTTTCAGCAGCTACTAAGTCAGACTCGTGTACTTTGGAGTCTTCCTTGAGCTGAGTAACATGGAGACGCGCCTTTTCGGCTTCCTCCTTTTTTCCTTCCTTAAAGTAAGCACCTATAAGTTTGGATGTAGAATTTACTTCAGCCAGAATGTTATCTAATTGAGTTTGAGCATTTCTTTTTTTCACATCTAGGCTCAACACTTCTTTTATCATGCCTTCGGCATCGAAGTTTCTTTTACGTAAACCATCGATAATCGCTTGAGGATTATCGTAAATTGTTTTTAATGTTAGCATTGGAAATATTATTTACAACTTTTTCAGATGCAAAGGTAACAAAAAGTTATAGCCATAAGATTAGATTGTGCTCTAAATTTCTGATATATGTTGTTTAGAATGGGAATTTTAAAATAGTTGGAAGTGTAGAAACTCTAGTGCTTCTTTTTCTTTTTGCTTTCTATGTTTATAATTACGCACTACTAAATAGGCAAATCCGGCAAAGGTGGCTACCAAAAGTACATCTTTTACAACACTCGTTTTCATATTGTGGATAGTTTTTAAATATATATATTAATAAGTTTCTAGTTTTCAATTTAATAAGGTTGGCTTTATAATATAGACAATCAAAAGCCAAATTAGTTGCATGAAAGTAGTGATTAATTGCTTACCTACACACGTTTTTAACTTTGTTTAGCTAAGTTGATAGTACAAATACTTTTTGTGGCGTCGGTAATTCTAAATCTATTATCTGCTCTATGATTCACAATCCACACAATGTCGTCTCTGGAAAGTAAAACCCATGTCTCTTCTTTTTCAAACAAAGTAAATTTGTTGTCGGTAAAAAAGTCGCTTATCTTCTTTTTGCCTTTCATGCCAAAGGGTACAAACCAATCGCCTTTTCTCCATTTGCGGAGTGTGAGAGGAAATGAAAGTTTCTCGGCATCGCAATGTAAAAAAGCTCGGTTTCTCTGAATACTAAATTGCGGAGTCTGTTCTTCTATCTTTACAGATAAGCCAAAAGGCAACTCTTGGTCTGTAGCAGAAGGATAAACAAGGTACTCTTCATCGTCTTCGGCTTGCTGCAAATGGCTTTCTGAAATCACCAAATAGTCTCGGTCTTTGAGTAATCTAATGTTATTTGCCAAATATAGCTTACCTGGAATGGAGTCTAAGTTATTGGCAATGTCTTCTATAACCGATGGGGTAAAACCCCAGGGAGACAATATCTCGAATAGCACAGATTGGGGAGAATGGGTCTGTTTTAGTTTTTCAATATCAATGAGGTTGTTTTTGTACAAACCTCCGATAGCATCATTCACATAGCCATCATATATTTTCTCGGCTTCTTTCAGATTGTTGGCAGTGGCAACGATAGAGTTTTTGACCGATGGATTTATTTTTTCGAGTATAGGCAACACTTTTAGCCTAATAATATTGCGGGTATATAACTCCTCTTCGTTGGTGTGGTCTGTTACATAAGGCACTTGACCCTTAGATAGGTACTCCATTATTTGGCTACGAGAAACATTGAGAAGTGGGCGCACAATGTGTTTGTTTACAATGGGTATGCCAGTAAGTCCTTTTATACCTGTTCCTCTTATCAGGTTGATGAGTATGGTCTCTACCGAATCGTCTTTGTGGTGTGCTATACCAATCACATCGGCCTGTTGTTCTACTCTCAGTTCTTCGAACCAATTGTACCGAAGTTCTCGTGCAGCCATTTCTATTGATATTTTATTGGAGGCAGCATATTCATGGGTGTCAAAATCGATTGTATGAAGAGGTATATCATTTTCGTTGCACCAGTTGCTCACAAAAGCAGCATCGGTATCAGAATCGTTGCCACGCAAATGAAAATTGCAGTGTGCAGCAATACAATTATACCCCAATTGCAGAAGGATATGAAGCAGAGCCATTGAGTCGGGTCCGCCGCTCAACCCTACAAGCACTTTGCTTTGTTTTGTAAAGAGTTTGTGCTGCAAAATATATTCTTGTATCTCAGTAGTCATGTTTTTTGTGTAATAGTTGGATGAAAACATTCCACCAAACGCTTTTTGATCTGATATGTCAGAGACTGAAAAACAAATTTACAATTACTTTTTCATTCAAAAAAGAAGCTTGTCTATATAATTACCAATTCTTTTAAATTAATGTGTGGCAAATAGCATAGAAAAGTGTAATTTTGTAATTAAAATATGAAACTAAAGAAAAGCAAAAACGAAGAATGATTGATAAAATATTTAGGATACTTTCTGAGATAGATAATCTGAAAGCAAGCAACCCAGAAGAGTTCGAAGCACTCCGTATTAAATACTTAAGTAAGAAAGGAATTGTAAACTCGCTGATGAGCGACTTTAGATCAGTAGCACCCGAACAGAAAAAAGAGGTGGGTCAAAAGTTGAATCAACTCAAAAATGCGTTGCAGGAAAGAATAAACGAACTAAAAAAGGATTTAGACAACTCTCTCGAACAATCAGCCGAGTTCGATTTGTCGCGCACCTCATATCCAATTGCCTTGGGCACTCGCCATCCTATTTCGTTGGTCAAAGAAGAGATATGCGCTATCTTTAGCCGACTAGGATTTTCTATTGCCGAGGGGCCCGAGATTGAAGACGATTGGCATGTGTTTTCTTCATTGAATTTTGCAGACGATCATCCGGCACGCGATATGCAAGACACATTTTTTATTCAGCGTAGTCCTGAGGTTGTGCTACGCACCCATACATCATCTGTGCAAACTCGTGTAATGGAAAAAACACAACCACCTATTCGCATCACATGCCCTGGTCGTGTGTACCGCAACGAGGCTATTTCGGCCAGAGCACACTGCCTGTTCCATCAAGTGGAGGGGCTCTATATAGATAAAGATGTTTCGTTTGCCGATTTGAAGCAAGCGTTGCTATTTTTCACAAAAGAACTTTTTGGCAAAGAGACTCAAATTCGCCTCCGACCATCCTATTTCCCTTTTACTGAGCCAAGTGCCGAAATGGATATTTCGTGTCATATTTGTGGAGGCAAGGGGTGCAATATTTGCAAATACACAGGTTGGGTAGAAATATTGGGGTGCGGCATGGTTGACCCCTCGGTGTTGGAAAACTGCGGAATAGATAGCACAGTATATTCTGGCTATGCTTTTGGCATGGGCGTTGAGCGTATAGCTATGCTAAAATATCAAATAAACGATATTCGTTTATTTTTTGAAAACGATGTCAACTTTTTACATCAGTTTCAATCGGCCTATTAATTATTATTTTAAACTAACAATGAACACAAAAATAAAGATTATTGCAATTGCTTTACTTCTAATGGGTGCATCGCTAAAAGCACAAATGCCAATTAGGCAAAATGCCCTGAAGAGTAATAACTATGGAGTAGTATATAGTTTGCCAATAACGCAACTCGACTTTGAGCTTACAATAAGCAAAACAACATACAAGAGAGGCGAGTACTACCAATATGCTAAACAGTATCTAAGCATCGATAATCCGATTTTGGAAGATAACGTTGTGTACAACCTTGAAAGTGTAGCTGTCGAAAATATTGGCGTTGCAAACAAAAACAACTCCTATCTAATAGAATTTAAGCAAAACTCGGCAGAGCCGTTTGTTTACCTTACCAAAGATGGTTTGCTTTGCTCCATCAATACCGATGCACCGATAATAGAAAGCAGAGCTACCACCCAACCTCAAGTTGAGGTGGAGCCAAGCGTAAATGCACAATCTCTCTTGGCAGAAGAGATACTATTGGCCGGTTCTAGTGCAAAACAAGCAGAACTAATAGCAAAACAAATATTTTCTCTGCGACTAAGCCGCACAGATATTCTTACTGGCGAATCTCAAAATATGCCTCCAGATGGCGAAGCCTATAAATTGGTGATGAACCAGATTAATATGCAAGAAAGAGCGTTGGTAGAATTGTTTTCTGGAAGCGTTAAAACCGAGCTGAGCACATCGAGGGTTTCGTTAATACCCAGTTTGGAGGAGATAGATAGAGAAGTTCTTTTTCGTTTCTCAAAAAAACTAGGTCAAGTAGATGCTGACAATTTAGCCGGCGAGCCAGTTTATTTGAGCCTTATTAACAAAAGTCCGCAACCATCGGTAGTGCTTTCCGATAGAGAATTGCGAGATTTGGAGAAAAAGTTTTCGGAAGGTGTTGTTTACAACATTCCTAGCAAGGCTCAGCTAACGCTTAGTTACAGCAATCAAGAGTTGATAAACACAGAGGTTGACGTAGTGCAATACGGTACACAAGATGTACTGACCAAGCGCATGTTTGATAGTAGAAAACAACCCATAAAAGTTGAGTTCTATCCTAGCCTAGGAGCCATCAAGCAAATTACTCAGTAAGATAAAAATTAGATTATGAGAAAAAACATATTTTTTATTGCTACATCAATAGTGGTTGTAGGAGCATTTGTAGCATCTTGTTTCAAAAAAAATAACGATATCAAGTTTGACAAATTTGAACTGAACGAGAGAGTATATTTATTTCCTACAAACGATACTACCATGCCTTTTGCTAAAGTGGAAATTGATTTTGAATATCCCAAAAAGTTTAAAGGCAAAGAAGACTTAGCCAGATTGCAGCAAATATTTAACGGTACTTTCTTTAACAACCAATCTTACGATTCTCTTTCACCCAAAGAGGCACTCAATAAGTTTCTGGAAAACTATACACAAGAGTACCGAGAAATCGGAAATGATTATTACGAAGACCTAGGAAATCTAGAAGGAGACAATCCTCCCTCGTGGTATTGGTATCAACTGCAAAAAAGGAACGAAATACTGTTTGAAGACGAAAACATATTGAGCTACTCTGTTCAACATGCCGATTATACTGGTGGAGCACATGGCTCACTCAATGTGTTGTTTTATACAATCGATCTAAATGAACTGACCACAATCACAGAAGAAGATATATTTAAAGCTAACTATCATCAATTTTTGACTGACAAAATTATTGAAAAATTGATGGAAAAATACGCACTCGATACTCCAGAACAGCTGCTCAATGAGGGCTTTTTTGATATAAACGAAATTGCCCCCAATAACAATTTTTGGATAAACAGCCAGGGAGTACATTATGTATATAATCAGTACGAGATAGCACCTTATTCAATGGGGCCAATAGAAGTGACTATACCTTACAAAGACCTCAAATCTATTGCTATTCCAGAAAGCATTATAGGAAAATATATCAATTAGATTGTTCTATAGACCTACTGTGTGATATTTACAACTGCTCTTTGTAGAGACAGATATTGTAATTGATGAGCAATATCGCTATAAACTCTCGCTGTAGCATCTCTTTTCAAAATAAACAAAACAACCCCAGTAGCTGTTAATAGAGCTATTATTATAAAACAATATTCACGTTTTTCGATAATGGTGAATACACTTAGTAAAAATCAAAATATTATGCAAGAATCAGATCAAGATAAAATATTAGGCGAATTAACATCATCCGATTACAAATTTGGGTTTTCTACTGATGTTGATACTCATTTCATAGATAAAGGTCTTAGCGAAGATGTTGTAAGACTTATTTCGGCAAAAAAAGAAGAGCCTGAGTGGTTGCTAGAATATCGCTTAAAAGCGTATAGACATTGGTTGACAATAAAACAACCAGAGTGGGCACATCTAAAAATTCCAGAAATAGATTTTCAGGAAGTAATTTATTATGCCGATCCTCGTGGAAAGAAAGATGGACCAAAAAGTTTAGATGAAATTGATCCAGAGCTTCTAAAAACATTTGAGCGTTTGGGAATACCACTCGACGAACAAAAACAACTAACTGGTGTAGCTGTAGATGCCGTTATGGACAGTGTATCTGTAAAAACTACTTTTCAAGATGTGTTGGCAGAAAAAGGTGTCATCTTTGGCTCATTTAGCGATGCTGTGAAACATCACCCCGATTTGGTGAAGAAATATCTTGGAACTGTAGTTCCGTATAAAGACAATTTCTATGCTGCACTCAACTCGGCAGTATTTAGCGATGGCTCATTTGTCTATATCCCTAAGGGGGTTAGATGTCCGATGGAGTTATCAACCTATTTTAGGATAAATGCAGCCAACACAGGCCAATTCGAACGCACACTCATTGTTGCAGACGACGATTCGTATGTAAGTTATCTCGAAGGTTGCACAGCACCCATGCGCGACGAAAACCAGCTACATGCTGCAATTGTAGAGATTATAGCCATGGACAATGCCGAAGTGAAATACTCTACGGTTCAAAATTGGTATCCTGGAGATAAAAATGGAAAAGGAGGCGTTTTCAATTTCGTTACTAAACGCGGTATATGCAAAGGTGTGAATTCTAAGATTTCGTGGACGCAAGTTGAAACAGGCTCGGCCATCACTTGGAAGTATCCATCATGCATTCTTGCTGGCGATGGCTCGGTTGGAGAATTCTATTCGGTAGCTGTTACAAACAATTGGCAACAAGCAGATACGGGCACAAAAATGATTCACATTGGTAAAAATACCAGAAGCCGTATTGTAAGCAAAGGTATTTCGGCAGGAAATAGCCAAAATAGCTATAGAGGATTGGTAAAGGTTACCAAAAAAGCAGAAAATGCGCGTAATCACTCGCAATGCGATAGTTTGCTGCTCACCGACCAATGTGGTGCACACACATTTCCGTACACCGACATACAAAACCCCACGGCAGTGCTAGAGCACGAAGCTACTACGTCAAAAATTAGTGAAGATCAGATATTCTATTGCAATCAGCGAGGTTTGGGGCCCGAAGAGGCTGTAGGCCTCATTGTAAATGGCTACGTAAAAGAGGTGGTAAATAAACTACCAATGGAGTTTGCGGTAGAAGCACAAAAATTGCTGCAAATAAGTTTGGAGGGTAGCGTCGGATAAAATATAGTTGTATCAGACACTTAAATATATCGAACAAAAAAAACGATTTCTTATCAGATAAGAGATCGTTTTTTTGTTTGTGTCTAATGCTGTTTCAGTGGGTTGCTATTAAACAAGAAAACTATTGAATCTGATCTCTGCTAGCCCCCGTCCTTAATATTACCACTCTATTGGTTTTTTGTTGTGCTCGATCAAATATTTGTTTGCTGTGCTAAAATGTTTGTTTCCAAAGAAACCTCTGTGTGCAGAAAGTGGCGAAGGATGTGGCGACCTGAGCACTAAGTGCTTGTTCTCATCAATACTTTTTCCTTTTTGTTGTGCGTAATTGCCCCAAAGAAAGAATACTAGATTGTTGCACTCTTTTGACAATGTGTGTATTACAGCGTCGGTAAATTGTTCCCATCCTTTTCCTTGATGCGATGCAGCATTGTGAGCTCTCACTGTAAGAGTGGCATTCAGAAGCAACACTCCTTGGTGGCTCCAATGCTCCAAATTTCCAGATTTGGGTATAGGTTTTTCTAAATCTTGAGCTATTTCTTTGTAGATATTTACTAGCGAAGGTGGTATTTTTACTCCCTCGTTTACTGAGAAACACAAACCATTGGCTTGTCCAATATTGTGGTATGGATCTTGTCCAATAATTACAACTTTCACCTCATGAAAGGGGCATTTATCAAAAGCACTGAAAATTAGTTTTGCTGGCGGGAATATTTGCTGTGTACTATACTCTTCACGAATAAAATTGGAGAGTGTTTTGAAATAAGATTTTTCGAACTCACCTTGCAATTTATCTTTCCAACTATTTTCAATAGATACATTCATAACTGTGGCATGAATACTAACTATAGCTTATATCAAGAAAATTCCGTTGTTGCGAGCATTCACACGCATTTCTTTGGGCCATATACTCGATTGTATTTCACCAATGTGTGCTTTACGCAAGTAGAACATGCATAAGCGAGACTGACCAATACCCCCTCCAATGCACAAGGGAAGCTCGTCATTTACCAATTTATTGTGAAAATAGAGCTCCAGCTTTTCGTTCTGGTTTTTGATAGCAAGCTGTTTTATCAACGCTGCTTTATCTACCCTAATGCCCATAGATGATAACTCCATGCTTCTTTCGAGAACACTGTTCCACAAAAGCAAATCACCATTTAGGCCCTCTTGGTTATCTTCGTTTATTGTAGTCCAATCGTCATAGTCTGGAGAGCGTAAGTCGTGTGGTTCACCATTTGATAAGTTTGCTCCTATACCCATAATAAACACCGCGCCAAACTCTTTGCAAATAGCATCTTCGCGCTCTTTAGGGCTTAGTGTAGGATATTTTTGTAGTAGCTCTTCGGAATGTATGAATGTAATTTTTTTTGGCAATATGGGCTTGATAGAAGGAAACAATTCGTACACCATATATTCTGTACGCAGCATAGCATCGTAAATCCTAACAACAATTTCTTTTAGAAAACTAATCGTTCTTTCTGATTTGTCAACTACTAATTCCCAATCCCACTGATCTACATAGAGTGAGTGCATATTGCCCAACTCTTCATCAGCACGAATGGCATTCATGTCGGCATATATGCCATATCCTTTTTCAATTTCGTATTCAGCCAAAGTTAGCCTTTTCCATTTTGCTAATGAATGAACTATCTCTGCACTTGTATTGTCCATATCTTTTATGGGAAACTGAACAGCGCGCTCAACTCCTGTAAGATCGTCATTGATACCCGTTCCTTGTTCAACAAAAAGGGGAGCAGTTACTCTTCTCAAGCGTAATTCTGAAGAAAGATTTAATTGAAAAAAGTCTTTTATGCTTTTAATACCAAGTTCTGTTTGTTTCAAATCGATTATTGGATAATAATCTTTGGGTATAGTAAGTTTTGACATAGTTAGAATTGTATTGTTTTTTTCTTTAAGCTACAAAAATAGCATCTTTTTTTCGTTTTGTCAAAGCATTGCACAAAAACAACACTTAATGATTACTATTTGGGTTAAAAAACAGAATAAATATAAGTTTAATCTGCTTAAGGTTGACAAATAGTATTCAATAATCTAATTTTCCGATCAAATCGGTTATGGAGTCTATGTTGTGTCTGTACATATAATCCAATATGCCATCAACCACCTCTACAGACACAGTTGGATTTATAAAGTTGTATGTTCCTATCTGAATTGCACTAGATCCGGCAAGAATAAACTCAATGGCATCTTGCCAATTGCTTATACCTCCCATTCCAATAATGGGAATTTTTACTGCATTATATACCTGCCACACCATGCGTAATGCTATGGGTTTGATGCATGGCCCCGAAAGGCCCCCTGTAATGGTAGATAGTTTTGGTTTGCGTTTCTCAGCATCTATGGCCATTCCTAAAAAAGTATTTACAAGCGACACACTATCTGCACCCTCAGCCTCTACGGCTACAGCTATTTCTGCAATATCGGTCACATTGGGTGATAATTTTACTATCAGAGTTTTATCATATACTTTTCGCACTGCTCTTACTACTTGAGCGGCCGATACACACGATGTGCCAAAGGCCATGCCACCTTCTTTTACGTTTGGACACGAAACATTGAGCTCTATTGCTGGAATTTTGTCTAAACCTGCCAGTGCTTCTGTACATTCTATATAGTCTTCTAAAGTAGAACCCGAAACGTTTACAATAATATGTGTGTCGTACTCTTTTATTGTAGGATAAATATCGGATACAAAATAATGTACACCTTTGTTCTGCAATCCAACCGAATTGAGCATGCCTGAGGGTGTTTCGGCCATGCGTGGGTAATCATTACCTTGTCTTGGCTCCAATGTAGTGCCCTTCACAAGAATACCTCCTAAACGGCTCAAATCGATAAAGTCGGCATATTCTGTGCCATACCCAAAAGTGCCAGAGGCAGTCATCACTGGATTTTTCAATTCCAGGTTTCCTATATTTACTTTTAATCTATCCATTGTAGTTCATTAATATTAAAAACCGGACCTTCGGTGCAAACACAAATATTGCCGCGCTCTTTTGTTTTTTCAACACAACACAAACATGCTCCAAAGCCACATGGCATGTGATTTTCTAACGATGCTTCGCAATCGATGTTGTTTTCTGTTGCATATCTTGCAATGGCCACCATCATGGGTTTAGGACCACAAGTATATATTTTATCAAATTGCTTCTCTTTCAAAACAGTATGATGGGTAACAAAACCTTTCTGGCCCAAGCTTCCATCTTCAGTAGTAATGTGCAGATGGCCCAGTTTCTCAAAGTCTTCTAGTTGTGTAATATCATGCGCCGATCGTCCACCAAGTAGAAACTCAGGGTGAAGACCCTTCTCTTTGATTCGTTTCCCCAAGAAAAGCAAAGGCGCTGTACCCACACCGCCGCCAATGAGTAGTGTATTTGTATGAATATTGGTAGGTAGAGAGAAGGTGTTACCTAATGGAAATAGTAGGTTCAATTCTTGGCCCACCATCATTTCTGTTATTCTCTTAGTGCCTTTACCCACACTCTGAACTAGTAGCCACATCTCGTTTGCTTCCTTATCTACATAATTGATAGATATGGGGCGACGCAAAAAAATTGCAGATGAATCGTGAATCAAAACCTGAACAAACTGACCCGGATAAAGCTTTAGTAGAGGTTCGCCATTCATGGGCGACACTTTCAACAAAAAAGTCTGTTCATTTAAGGCTTCATTCGAAGTTATTATAAAATCTAATTGTTGTTTCATCCGTAAGTATTATTGTAGTTTTACTAATGTCTGTTTGCATAAAAATATGAATTGCAAAGTTACAAAAAGAAAATCAATGGGGCGTAAAAGTTTCAAATGTGTTATCGGTATAATATATAATTATTTGTCTCACCTTCCTGGTATTGCATGGAGTATATGAAACTTCTTTATTATCAGTTGGTTTATCGGTTTTAGGAGGGTTTTTAGACACATTTTCCTTGCCATATTCGGCCTGAGCCTCACTATCCCTTACATTTGTAGCCGCTGTATCGAATAAACTTCGTTCATTTTCTCCCTCAGGAGCTGCATATCCATCTTTGTACATTGGGCCTGTACCACTCAACAACCAATCAGAGTTTATGTAATTCATTTCTGATAGTATTTTAGTTACAACATCTAAGCTCGGATTGTTTCGACCATTGAGTATATGAGAAACTACAGCTCTATTTATTTGAAGCTGATCGGCAAACTTTGCTGGTGTTAGGTTCTCATTGTCCATTATTTCTTTGATTCTATCTTTCATAAGTGGAAATGTTTAAAATACAAAACTATAAATACATACAAATGTAGAACACAAATGTACAAAAGATAATTCACAAATGAAAATCATCACTAAAAACAAATGTTACACAGAAAAGTAAATCGGTAATATACAATTGTATCTAAACAAATGTAGCACCCCGCATAGCATAAGTTTTTTGGCTATAATAGAGCTTTATATAAAATGATTTAAAAACTGATATAGAGTATTTTATTCAAACTAGAAAAACAATATTAACATTACTGTTCGTGCAGATACATCTCAATGCATCCAACACTGCTGTATCGGTTTATATAAATGGTGCAAAATGCTCATTTTTCAAGTATTATAATCGTTTAGTGGTAGTAGGATTAATTGTTAATCATACAAACAAACAAATGTAGCCAATATATTAATGTAAGTTTTATAATACATTTGTATTGATGTATTTGTTTATTACATTTGTATGAGTTCACATACAGCTACAAATGTATCATAAAGTGTGTTGTTAACTATTGTTTTATTTATATAATCACCCATTCTGAGCCTATTTTTAAATCACAATTGTATTAGCAAGTGCAACTTTTCTTGTTTTTCTACGATTAACTCTGCTACATCAAATTATTTCTGTACAGATGTATGCACAAATGTATTTATCGAAATCTGAGGGTGTTTCAGATGTGCTAAGTAACTCATGAGTAATAGATTACATCATCTTTGCTTGATATGATATTCACTCTAATAAATTTTATTTCAAAAAAATTGAACACAATTACTTCCAATTATGTTTACAGGTTGGTGCCTGCAAAAAAGTAGTCGCTCTTCGGGATCTCTACGAAGTATTGTATAGAGAATATATATATATATGAATTAAATAAACCAATTACCAATGAAAAGATATTTTTTTATAATCAGTTTCTTAGCAATTTCTTTACTTATGATACAAGCTCAAACTAACTCAATACACCAGTTTAAAGTAAAAGATATAAATGGCGAAATGTTTGATATGTCGTCTTTGAAAGGAAAGAAGGTATTAGTTGTAAACACAGCATCTAAATGTGGGTTAACACCACAATACGAACAGCTGCAAGAGCTATACGAAAAATACAAAGATTCTGGTTTTACTATAGTAGGATTTCCGGCCAACGATTTTATGAATCAAGAGCCTGGCACAATAGAAGAGATAAAAGCCTTCTGTACTAAAAACTATGGTGTAACGTTTCAGATGATGGACAAAGTGAGTACCAAAGGAAAGAATCAGTCACCAATATATGCATGGCTTACCAAAAAATCAGATAATGGAGTGAAAGACTCAGAGGTTTCTTGGAATTTTCAGAAATATATGATTGATGAAGATGGTATGCTAGTTGATTTTGTAGCACCCAAGGAGAGCCCTATGAGTGATAAAATAATAAATTGGATAAAATCTAATTAGAATACAACTTAATTGAAAATAGGATAAGCTTAATGCATTGCGAGAGAAATCTTTCAATGCATTATTTTTGCTACCAATTCTTTTAATAAATCTCCATTGGTTGTGTAAGGTGGGTTGTCAATACCTTTAGACTTAGCGTCAAAAACACGCAGATGCGATATTATCTCCATCACCTCATTCACATTGTAGTTGCGAAGTCCGGCCATATAATCTTGCGTCATAAAGGTGTTTCTGAAATTGAGTGCTTTCATCACATTTTCTACAGTTTTTCTTGGTAGCCAGAAGCATTCTACTAGATTATTGAAATAGTATATAAAGGAGTATAAAGTCAAAACCAGTGGGTTGTTTTTTTGATCTTTATCAAAATAGTCAACAATTCTATAAGCTTTTACTCTGTCTTTATTAGCTATAGCTTTTATTAGCTCAAAATTGTTGTAATCTTTGCTAATCCCAATATTTGTCTCTACTATATCTGCAGTTATTCTTGGTTGTTTGCCAGATAGCACCACTTGTAGCTTCTCTAACTCTTTTACTAGCTTGCTCAAATCGTTGCCTACATGGTCAACTAGCATTTGAGTGGCTTTGGCATCTATTTGGAAACCTCTATCGCTGTAGTATGATGTAATAAAAGCAGGAATTTTATTGTCGTAAAGTCTTTTAGATTCAAATATAACACCTACTTTATCAATTGCTTTTACCACAGCTTTGCGGCCGTCGATGGTGCCGTGCTTGTAATTGATAATCAAGATTGTACTATTCAATGGTTTCTTAGCATATAATTCCAACATTTCTATGTTGTCGAGCTTCTGAGCTTCTTTTACAATTACAACTTGGTAATCAGACATCATTGGATATCGTTTGCAAGTAGATATAATAGTGCGTACATCTGAATCTACACCATAAAAAACACTTTGATTGAAATCTCGCTCATCTTCAGACAAAATCATTTGTTCCATCAAATTTGTTAAGTCGTCAATAAAAAAAGATTCTTCGCCCATGAATAGATAAATGGGTTTGTACGATTTTTTGAGTATATCGCTACGCATCAAACTATATGAAGAAAACTTTGCCATAAAAATAAGATTAAACTATTAGAGAAATATATCTTTTTTAAAAAAGTTACCAATCGAAACGTAAATGTTTTACCGTTGAGCCTCTATTTATAAGGGTCGATAGTGATTTGATTCCTATCTTTACATGCTCATTCACAAAAGAATCTGTTACCTCTTGGTCGCTCTTGTCGGTTTTCACACCAGACGAAATCATAGGTTGGTCTGTTATCAGCAACAATGCCCCGGTGGGTATTCTATTGGCAAAACCACAAGTAAGCAAAGTAGCTGTCTCCATATCTACAGCCATAGTGCGTATGGTGCGGAGGTAGTTTTTGAAGACGTCGTCATATTCCCATACACGTCTGTTGGTTGTATATACAGTTCCAGTCCAATAGTCTCTGCCAAAGTCTCTTATATTTGACGATACAGCACGCAGGAGGCTAAATGCGGGCAAAGATGGCACCTCGGGAGGCAGGTAGTCATTAGAAGTTCCTTCGCCTCTAATGGCAGCAATAGGGAGTATATAGTCTCCTAGTTTATTGTCTGGTTTCAATCCACCACATTTTCCTAAAAAAAGAACAGCATCGGGTTTCACAGCACTTAGCAAGTCCATAATAGTAGCCGCATTGGCGCTACCCATTCCAAAATTTATGATTGTAATACCTTCTGCTGCGGCATTGGGCATATTGCCATCTAATCCCAAAATAGGTACTCCAAAATGCGCTGCAAATATCTCAACATACTTCTGAAAATTTGTCAAAAGTATATGTTGGGTAAAATCTTCTAGTTTTCTTTTAGTGTACCGAGGCAACCAATTCTCTACTATCTCTTGTTTGGTTCTCATATTTACTTTATTTTTGTCTTAAATAGCATCACACAATGCTGTTATTAAAACAAAGATACAATATGTTGCAATTAAACTTGCCTATATTCCAACCAAAATTAAAGAAAATTGCAGAAGAAGTTTTTATTTTTGATCTAATCAGAAAGAAGTACCTTTTGCTCACTCCCGAAGAATGGGTGAGGCAAAGTTTCCTTCATTATCTAATCAATCATAAAGGATATCCTCTTTCTCTTATGGAGAACGAAGCAATTATAAAACTAAACAACATGACCCGCAGGTGCGATACAGTTGTGTACAATAATGGCCTCACACCACTGGTTATTGTAGAGTACAAAAGACCAGAGGTGACAATAGACCAGCATGTGTTTGATCAAATTGTGCGCTACAATATTGTTTTGAGAGTAAATTACCTTATCGTATCTAACGGATTGTCTCACTTCTGTTGCAAAATAGACTACGAAAAACAGAGTTACAGTTTTTTGAAAGACATACCAGAATATAGTGAGTTGAGTATAGAGTAATGTCTGTGTTTATATATCCACTCCTCAAAAACAAAGAGTCTATTGGTATTTTTAATTCAAAGCACTGAAAAGGAGGTTTATTCATTGAAAATGAAACCTAAAGCCACAGCAAGAACGATTATCTCATAAAACTCTAAATCATTAGTGGCAGAAAGGATGATGAGCTCATGAAAACGATATCATCTGCGGTGAAAAAATTCTATTATCTCATCAAGCTCAATTCTGCAGTGGTGAAAGCGACGATTATTTTATGAAAAGGAAATCTACAACGGTGAAAAGGGCTATTATTTCATGAAAACCAACTATAAGAACCGTAGTAGAGCGATTATCTGATGATAGCGAGAGCAGCCGTGGCGAATTTGAAATCTGGCTCATAAGTGCCTTTTTCGACTTCCTTAAATACGAATATAGAAGTTGATTACCACGAATAATTAAAAAGTGAAACCTGTGCTGTTTTTTTTAAATACAAATGCAATATACTTTACTGGCTACTAGAGCCACAAGATTGCTACCTCTTACTAGGAGCAAAAGAGTAGGAGCCAAAAAAAGCTGCCAAATATTGGCAGCTTTTTTATTTTAAACATCAACATGAAAAAGTTAATCAACTTTTTTCTTAAAATTTATATCCTATAGTAATGACACCTCTTACAGAATTGTTTGTAAGTTTGTATGGTGCAGCATCTATAAAGGATGCACCCATATCGTCATAAACATTTGGATAAGAGTACAAATCATCATCTTGGGTTTTATACACTACTGCCAAATCTGCATAGAAATTGCGATTGAATCTATAACCCACACCTCCTGTAAAATAGTTGGCATCTCCTTCCATTCTGTAGGCAGTGGTAGCACCAACTGTCATAGCATTTGCATTTTCTTTGAATGTAGTATCGTAAGGATTCTGCATCCAAGCATATCCCAAGCGGCCCGAGAATTGTGGAGTGAAACGATATTCTAACCCTGCACGAACGGTAGAGCTTGTTTTAAAATCAGTTTTGATAAAACTGTTTGCATT
>CAYVLC010000021.1:0-5758 GCA_964452155.1 uncultured Dysgonomonadaceae bacterium | reverse complement strand
TCAAACGATTTTATCTTATTGTACGAGAAACCAAAGTTGACTACAGGAATGATTGGGTTGCTTGTTGGAAAATAACCTACAAAACCCAAATTGCGAAAATTGAACTTATTCTTATTGTTTTTGATGTCGCCTGCTTTAAAACTTTCGTTTTGAAATACTGCTGTTGTAGCAATTTCTGAACTTCTATACACTGCAATACCTGCCGGATTGATAGATACGCCAGTGAGGTCGCCTCCTAAAGCTCCAAAAGCTCCTCCCATAGACAAGGCTCTGGCAGTTCCATACAAATCGTTTCTTGAAAACTGATTTGCTTCAACTTCGCCTTGTGCATAAGAATAACTTCCCAAAAGCAGTAATGAAATGACTATATAAGTGATTTTTTTCATTTTACTATTGTATTAAGTTGTTATTAAAAAAAGCTACCTCGAAAAAACACTACCGTATAATTTCGAGGCAGCTAATATTAAAGTTAAATATATTGTTGTATTCTCTTTGATATAAACAGATTATCTACGTCCACCTCCAGAACTTCTGCTGCTACTGCCGCCGCCTCCACCAGAGCTTCTGGTGCTACCGCCTCCAGAAGAAACAGAAGATGATGAGCTTCTTGATGGGCTACTGTAAGTAGAAGTAGATCTTGACGTGCTAGAGCTACGTGTGGGAGACGTGGTTGTGCGGTTGGGTGTATAGGTTTCACTATTGTTGCTACGCGAAGGAGTAGAATATATTCCTGTGCTTCTGGCCGATGATGAACGAGTGGATGCACCACCTCTGTTGACAGCACTACTGCGCGAACTCTGCACACCAGTGGAGCTTCTTTGATATACTCTTGATGATGATGTACGATTGGTTGCCGAACGATTAATAGTACTTGCTCCGCTTGGTCTGCCAACATCGCTTCTGCTTGAAGCAGCACTTGCTCTATTGATAGTGCGACCCGATCTTGAATCAATTAAGTTGCCAGAGTTATCTACAATTCGGGTTCTCGATCCCGATGTGGCACTTCTAGTTGCTGTAGTGCCTCTTGAGGTTGCTGCACTTCTACTATAGGTGCTCGCTGATGAGCGACCACTTTGTGCCGATCTGTTTACACTGGTTCTACCCGATGCACTTGCACTTGCACGTCCTAGGCTAGAGCGGCTAGATCCTGACCTATAGCCAGATGAACTTCTGCCCGATCTGCTACTGCTAAGTCCTGAGTAATATCCGTCGGCAAAACCATAACTGTATCCGCCTCCGTAATAGCCACCATAACCACCGTACCCGTATCCATATCTGTGTCCGTAGTAGCCACCATAGCCATAACCATAGCCAGCGTAGTACCAAGGATTGTGCCATCCGCTATAACCCCATGGAGAATACCAAGGATCGTACCAGCCAGCATATCCAAATCCAAAACGCCATGGCGAATGCCATCCATAATTATAAGGGCTATACCATGAATTGTACCATGGGTAGTAGCCACCACCCCAGCCCCAACCGAGATTTATGTTGTAATTGTGGCCTCTATTTTCGTAATACTCACTATAAAGGTCGTCGCCTACATAAATGGTTACTTCGTCGGCACCAGTAATTTTTACACTCGACTCTGGATCGTGATATTTAATTATTCGATCTGTATATTCGTAATCTGTGTATTCTTCTACTATTGCTTGGTCGGTTTCAACCCCTTCGTTTCCGCCTCTACGATTGTACTCATCTATGTTGCGTCCATTGGCTTCAATAGTCACATTAGATGCGTCGCCTTGTATAACCACAATTTTTTTCTTTTGTGGTTTTTGGGGTTCCTTTCTCTGAGTTATTGCTTGTTTATCGGGATTAGCATATATGTCATCCCATTCTTGAGCGTTACCTAGAAAAGGTGTCAATAATAGCAATCCTGAAAGTAATAATTTAATTGTTTTCATATCTTATGCTCCCTTATTTATTGTTTATAGTAATTCGTCTATTGTCTTAGTCTGTTGGTTTGACACAGAACAGCGTAAATAGTTTAATTTATTTTGTTTGAATTTTGCTGGTAGTACATATATTCATAACTTTCGTTCAATTAAGCAACTACACACCTACTCTACTGTAGTAAAGATGTGCCGAATGATTAATAGTTGCAGTATATGCAGTTAAAAAAACACAAATACCCTCTTAAAAGCTACTTTGCTACTTCTGTTGCTATATAATTATCTCCAACCCATCGTAGGCAATACTTACCCCATTCTCTAGTTCTTTCTCTACTGCATTGTGAAGACCCATTTGATGACTCAGGTGGGTGAGGTATGTTTTCTGAGGCTCAATCTTATGAATCAGACCAATTGCTTGGTCAAGAGTTTGATGCGATATGTGCTCCTTCTTTCGCAAAGCACTAACCACCAACACATCCAAGCCTTTTAGTTTTTTCAACTCTTCATCAGGTATCGTTTTCACATCAGTAAGGTAAGCAAAGTCTCCAATCCGAAAACCGAGTATAGGAAGCTTGTAGTGCATAACACGTATAGGAACAATCTCAATGTTGGCTATCCGAAACGGATTACAATCAATCTCCTTTATTGTTAGATTGGGTATTCCTGCATACTTATTCGTCATAAAGCAGTATGGCATGCGGCGATGAAGGGATTGAGACACATTCTCTTCTGCATATATATCTATCTCTCCAAAACGTCCAAAGGGTCGTAAATCGTCCATACCCCCCACGTGATCATAGTGTTCGTGTGAGACAAGTACTCCATCAATTTTTTGAAAAGGCACCCCCATCATTTGCTCTCTAAAATCGGGTGTTACATCAACGAGAATACGGGTGTTGCCCTTTTCAATTAAAATAGACGACCGCAATCGTTTGTCTTTCTTATTCTTCGACTTACAAACAATGCACTCACAACCCACCTCGGGCACTCCTGTAGATGTGCCTGTTCCTAAAAAAGTAATCTTCATATATCTTATACCAAACAAAACAAGCACCCTCATTATCTAAACTATAACGAGAGTGCTTGCTTGCAATTTTAACAAAATTGTAAATCCAACTATCAATATTCTCTTTGAAGAATCCAAAGATCATTGAAAGGTACTCCGTAAGTTCTTCTTAGATAATCTGTATCTCCCTTGGCCGAATACTTCTCGTATATCTCGTTTCGTTTTTCAGCAGCATACTGTTTCTCATCGTAGCTTGCTACTATAACACGATACATGCCTTGTTCGTTTTGTGCAAGAATAACCGAATAGCCTTCATTTTCCATTCTCGATTTCAATGATTCTGCATTTAGTTTCACGCTCAATGATGCAATTACCACATTGTATGACTTCAACCCCGCAGCATCAGAATTATAAACAGGTGTTACCTTTTCTTTTCTCACCGAAACCTCCACTGGCGATAATGTACCCACTTGCTTTACAACAGTGTTAGACCCATTAGAAGTCTCTTGCATTTCTCTTTCCTTAGCAGCTTCGTAAACAGATTTGTATGCGCTTTGCTTGGGCTTACACGATGTTACAATAAATGATAGGCAAAGTAATGCCAAACTTATTTGAAATACTTTTTTCATTTGTTTATTTTTTTCGAATCAATTAATAATTTCCTAGTATCATCTAACAAAGATAGAAATAAGAGTATAAAAAGAACTACAGAGCGTGTGAAATTAAATTAAATACCTTGGTCTTACTTCTTATGTTGCTCAATTGCCTTTGTTGCGTGATGAAATAACCTAAAATATTTCTACGAATACCTTTTTTAAGTTAGTAAATTTTGTGTTGCACACTGTGTTTTATTTCGAGTTATAATTCAAGGGTTACAGAAATATGGTTGTTCTTTTTGTACACCTCAATACAACGAGGAAAAGTAAGTGCGGTTTTTTATACTACTCGACATTCATCCTGTTTCTATTTCACAGCCCAGCCCCATAGGCCCACAGAAGCCTGCATGAGGGTTGGCTACATGGTGCAATCGATTAGATAATAATGACAAATGTAGAACCAATACTGCGTCTAGTTCGTTTTATTTAACTAATATCCTTTAAACAATTCGTTTTAATCTCTTGTTTAAATCAAAAAGATAATTGTATCTTTGCAGCACATTATTTGAGAATATAGAAATTGAAAAAAAATGAACAAAGAACTAACAACAGAAGAGAAAATAATTGAATCGGCCCGTAAGCTATTCACTCAAAAAGGATTTAGTGCTACACGCACAAGAGATATTGCCGAAGAGGCGGGCATCAACTTGGCCTTATTGAACTACTACTTCAGAAGCAAGCAAAACCTGTTTCAGATAATAATTGAGGAAAAGTTTGATGTGCTTTTTGGAATGATCGGTCCTATTTTATCTAACACCAATATATCATTGGAAGAAAAAATTGAGACATTGGTGACAAATTATACCAACTTGCTCTTAGAGAATGAGGATTTACCTTTTTTTGTTTTAAGCGAATTGAAGTCGAATGAATTCATTTTAGAGAAAGTGAAACAAAATGCGAAAATGCTATCGCAACCTACCATCGAAAATCAATTGAAAGAAAGAGGATTTACAATCTCGACCCTTAATTTTATTATGAATATTGTAAGTATGACAATGTTTCCATTCTTATCAAAACCGTTGTTCGTATCAACTGGTTTGGTTAAAGAAGAAGATTTTGCCAATTTTGTTATCAATCGCAAACAACATATCCCCACCTGGGTAATGAACACATTAAAATAAGAAAGCTATGAAACCGAGAATGTTTTTATTTTTAGGAATACTGTTTTTCTTTGTCATTGGGGCTAAGGCCCAAATAGTTACTTTAAATGAATGTCAAGACATGGCTAGAGATAACTATCCTGCCATATCAAGATTTTCCATCATAGAGCAAAGCAAAAATTACACCTTGGCTAATGCTAATAAAGCATACCTACCTCAATTATCGTTGGAGGCAAAAGCCACCTATCAGTCTGATGTGATAACAATTCCGCTTGATGTGCCTGGTTTAGAAATTCCTGTGCCCGATAAAGATCAATACCAAATAGTGGCACAAGCCAACCAAATTATTTGGGACGGTGGCAAAATTGCTGCTAAAAAAGATATCATTAAAGCAGGTGCCCTAGTAGAAGAAAAAACACTAGAGACAGAAATATATGCCCTTAGGGAAAGAGTAAATGGTCTCTACTTTGGCATATTGCTTATGCAAGAGCAACTGAAACAACAGGGCGTGCTGGAAGAAGAGCTGCAACGCAACCACAACAAAGTGGAGAGCTATGTGCAGAATGGTATTGCTAACCAAGGAGATTTAAGTGCAGTGAAAATAGAAATATTGAAAGCAGGGCAACAACGCATACAAATGGAATCTGCACAGCAAGCTTATTTGCAGATGCTTTCTATACTTACTGGTGCAGTATTTAATAATGAAACTGAGTTTACAAAGCCTCCCATTTCTAATAACAGTTCGCTTGTAACCATTAATAGACCCGAATTGGATTTGTTTTCCGCCCAACGTGCCACAATTGATGCACAAACAACCGATCTAAAATCGAGCATCATGCCCGTGATAGGAGCATTTGGACAAGCGGGTTATGGTAAACCTGGATTGAATATGCTACAAAATAAATTCGATACATTTTTCTTGGGTGGTCTGAAGCTTTCGTGGAATTTTGGGAACTTATACACACTTAAAAACAATGTCAAAATAAATGAGTTGAAAAAACTGAGCATCGATACACAACGTAACACTTTCAACTATAATTTGGACATACAAATTTCGCAACAACAAAACGAAATAGAAAAATACCGCAAAACGATGCAAGA
>CAYVLC010000020.1:0-25304 GCA_964452155.1 uncultured Dysgonomonadaceae bacterium | reverse complement strand
AATAATTAGTTTATAAAAATATTATGTATAGAACCAATACGTGCGGCGAGCTTAATCTTACCAATGTAGATAAGAATATTGTGTTATCGGGATGGGTACACAAAATAAGAAAGATGGGTGGAATGACTTTTATAGATTTAAGAGACAGATATGGTATTACCCAATTGTCTTTTGATCAAGAAGTAAACGAAGAGTTGTATAAACAAGCCAACAAGCTTGGGAGAGAGTGGGTTATAAATGTTGAGGGTGTTGTAAAAGAACGAACAAGCAAAAACGCAAATATTGCTACTGGTGATATAGAAATAATTGTCCATAAGCTAAGCGTATTGAACGAATCAAAAACACCTCCTTTTACAATAGAGGACGACACTGATGGTGGCGATGATATCAGGATGAAATATCGCTACCTCGATTTACGCCGTAAATCTGTACGCAAGAATTTAGAGCTTCGTCACAAAATGACCATTGAGACTAGAAAATATTTAGATGACCTAAACTTCCTTGAAGTTGAAACTCCCATGCTAATTGGGTCAACTCCCGAAGGGGCACGCGACTTTGTGGTTCCATCGCGTATGAACCAAGGAGAGTTTTACGCATTGCCACAATCGCCACAGCTGTTCAAACAATTGCTTATGGTGTCGGGCTTTGATAGATACTTCCAGATAGTAAAATGTTTTAGAGACGAAGACCTTAGGGCAGACCGCCAGCCAGAGTTTACACAAATAGATTGCGAAATGGCTTTTGTGGAGCAAGAAGATATTCTAAACACATTTGAGGGGCTTACTAAGCATCTTTTCAAAACGTTGAAAGGGATTGATGTGCCAGATTTCCCACGCATGAGCTATGCCGATGCAATGAAATATTATGGATCGGACAAACCAGACATTCGCTTTGAGATGAAGTTGGTAGAGATAAAAGACCTTACTATAGATCGTGACTTTGTTGTGTTTGACTCTGCTCCTTATGTTGGTGCAATTTGTATAGAAGGCTGTGCTGTATATACTAGAAAACAACTAGACGAACTCACCAATTTTGTGAAACGCCCACAGGTGGGAGCTAAAGGGCTAATATATCTGCGCTACAATGAAGATGGAACACTCAAATCGTCTGTCGATAAGTTTTACACTGAATCAGACTTGAAGCTATGGGCAGAGAGATGCGATGCAAAGCCTGGTGATTTAATACTTGTGATGGCAGGCGAGACCGAGAAAGCACAAAAACAACTATCAGATCTTCGTTTGGAGATGGCATCTCGACAAAACCTGAAAGATAAAAACAACTATAAATGCTTGTGGGTAGTTGACTTCCCATTATTGGAGAAAGACGAAGAGTTGGGCAGATTTTTTGCCAAGCATCACCCATTTACATCACCCAAACCTGAGGACATACACTTACTCGACACAGACCCTGCAGCTGTACGTGCCAATGCCTACGACATGGTTATTAATGGCGTAGAAGTTGGAGGTGGGTCTATACGTATTCACGATAGTGAACTTCAAAACAAAGTATTGTCTGTATTAGGATTCACCCAAGAAAGGGCACAAGAACAATTCGGATTCCTTATGGATGCGTTCAAGTTTGGTGCTCCCCCTCATGGTGGTGTAGCATTCGGATTGGACAGATTGGTCTCTCTCTTTGCAGGGCTCAACAGCATTCGCGATTGCATAGCATTTCCAAAAAACACTTCGGGACGCGATGTGATGATTGATGCTCCCTCGCTCATTGAAAAAGAACAACTAGACGAATTGGGATTAACATTGAAAAGGCCAAAAGAATAGGATAAGAAAAAAATATAACTAGAAAAGTTGAAATGAGGGCAATTCCTGTTTCAGCTTTTTTTTATGCACTCATTTGCTATACTATCCCTCCGAGATACAAAAAACGGTATTGAAAAAAAGAATGAGATTACATCGCTATTAGTATCGAAAGACTTTCTCTAAGCTTTTACCTAATTATTACTATTGTAATTCTCCAATCTTTAAATACTTAGCATAAAGCTTATCATATACTGGCCCTCGCTCTTGATTGGGAGTATATTCTTTAGAAAAACCTTGACACATTGTTTTTTGAGCATCTACAATTGTATCATACACCCCTGCCGCTACTGCTCCATAGATAGCAGCCCCAAGGGCTCCTGCCTGTTGAGTCTCGGCTACTTTTATTGATAGACCCATAACGTCCGAAAGTGTTTGCATTACATAGGGGGATTTTTGAGATATTCCGCCCACACCAATAACTTCTGTAACCTCTACGCCCTCTTTTTTAAAATGCTCCATAATAGCACGCGAGCCAAAGGCCGTAGCTTCTACTAAACTCTTAAATATCTCCGGAGCTGTAGTCCCCAAGGTAAGGCCCACAATAGTTCCTTTTAATGTCTGATTGGCAAAAGGGCTACGCCTACCATTGAGCCAATCATTAGCAACAACAGAGTTTTCAGAAATTGGCAGTTTTTCTGCTTCATAGGACAGCTCTTCCAGTATTTTTTTCTCAGCAGATTTCACATCCACATCATCCACCAAATTTAGAGACCAAGAAAGTATGTTTTTGAACCAAGCATAAATATCACCAAAAGCAGACTGACCAGCCTCTAAACCAATAAGTCCGGGAATAACCGAACCATCTACTTGACCGCTTATACCAGGAATAAGCTTGCTTCCTAAATCTTGTTTTGGTGTTATTACAATATCGCACGTTGATGTGCCAACAATTTTGACCATTGTGTTGGCACTAATTCCTGCGCCAGTTGCTCCTGCATGAGCATCTATAATACCCACACTTACTACAATGTCTTTATGCAAACCAAGTCGATTGGCCCATTCTTGGGTTAGCGTTCCAGCAGAAACATCACTGGTGTATGTATTGTTATTTAGACGCGCTCCAAAATCACTCAACAAGGTGTCTAATGTAGAAAGGTATTCCTGTGAGGGATAGCCATTCCACTCTTCGGCCCACATAGCCTTATGACCAGCTGCACATCTACTTCGTTTTACCTCTTCGGGTTTCTGGTTTCCTGTGAGCAGTGCAGGCATCCAATCGCAATGTTCGATTATGGAGTATGCATCTGTTCGTATAGAAGGGTCTTCTCGTAGCGCATGTAGTGCTTTGGCCCAAAACCATTCTGATGAATATACCCCTCCAGAACGCAATGTGTAGTCTATTTCCCATTTGCGAGAGAGTTCGTTAATCTCGTTTGTCTCTTGAATAGAGGTGTGATCTTTCCAAAGATAAAACATTGCATTAGGGTTTTCAGCATGCTTTGCATGTAAGGCCAGTGGTGTGCCATCTTTATCGGTTAAGCAAGGTGTGCTTCCTGTAGTGTCTATACCAATTGCTACAATATTGACTATATCTATAGGAGAAAGCATTGCCGTTGCTCCACGCACTACTTCTTCCAATGAATCGATATAGTCTTGTGGGTGCTGTCTATACTGATTTTTTGACGGATTACAGTACAAACCCTCTCTCCATCTACGATAGAAGGAAGTGAAATTTGCCACCTCGCGTCCCGTTGCGGTGTCTAAAATTAAAGCACGGCATGAATCTGTACCAAAATCAATTCCTATTACTAATTTACTCATTTTTTATAATCAATTTTAAACTAAATAGTTATTTATAACTTTGGGTTTACACCTCCCTATAGAACAGATTTATCTTTTGATCTTACACTTATTACAAAGCTAAGTAAGAAGCCCACTAGAAATATTACAATAGTTCCAAATACAATGGTTAGATAGTTATGAAAAAGCGTTTGGCTGCTCAGGGTCATCCAAGCTATTAAAACTACCCCAAAAATAGTTCCTATTAGTGCATGAATACCTTTTGTTTTGCGGGTTATAAAACCCAAAAGAAATAAACCCAACATTCCACCACTAAAAATTCCTGCTAGCCCCCACCATGCATCCAGCGCACTTTTTACAGACATCATTGCCAACCCAACCCCAACTCCCAACAAACCGATAATAAATGATGTTGTATATAATATACTCATCCGTTGTTTCTCATTTAAGTTTTTTCTTCTATGTTCTATAAAATCTGTAAGGATGATAGTGCCAGAGCTATTTATACTTGTAGATATTGTACTCATTCCGGCAGAGAAAACAGCAGCTATGAGCAATCCTGTAACTCCAGCAGGCAGGCCATTCACTATAAAGTAGGGGAATATCTGATCGGATGTTAAGGAAGATGAAAGCAAACCAGGTTCAACTTTATAATATACAAATAAGGCTGTACCGATAATGAAAAACAATAAGCTTACTGGTACGTATAGCAATCCTCCAAAGAGTGCCGACGAAATTGCACTCTTGTCACTCTTTGCACTTTTGTAACGTTGCACATAATTCTGATCGATACCATAATTCTGAAGATTAATGAAAAGACCATATATGAGTGTTACCCAAAAAGTAGGAGTATTTAATTCTATACCAAAAGAGCCTAAAGAAAACTTGTTGTACTCTTTACCTACAGCAAAAAATTGATCTATTCCGCCCGGTAATGAGTAAAGTAAAATAAACACGCTTATTAATGCGCCTAATATCAAAATTAAACCCTGTATTGCATCTACCCACATTACTGCTTTGATGCCTCCTAAAACTGAATATATAATTACACATACACCAGTTATCATTATTATAGACGGAATACTCCAACCGAGCATAGAATTTAAAGCCAAAGCCAATAAAAAAAGAATAGACCCTATACGCGCTATCTGAGTTAATAGATAACATATAGCTGCATAAGCTCTGGCCCAATATCCAAACTTTTCTTCTAAGAAACTATATGCAGATATACTTGTAATATTTCGATAGAATGGAACAAAATACTTGGCTGCAAAGAACATTGCAATAGGAATAGAAAGACTAAAAAGGAACGAATTCCAATTTCCTAAATATGCACTACCAGGTAGTGCTAAAAAACTTATGCTGCTTACAAAGGTTGCAAAAATAGACATCCCTACAATAAAACCAGGCATATTGCCTCCTCCACTTGTATAGTCTGAAACATTTTTGTTTTTTCTTACAAAAGAAGCACCAAAAACAATTGTACCTACACTAAAAATAATAAAAACAACTATGTCCAGTATTTGAACTTTCATAAAAATTTAAGTTTGGTTGTTTGCAATTTGAAATTAAGCCTCCTACTTTTCTAAATAAAAAGACTTAGAAGACTGCTGTGATAAAAAGGTCGGATGAGCTAATTTTGGAATTTAAAATCTATAAGATTAAATATTTTGTTAAATACGCTCGTGTAATATCACTTACCTTTTACATCTCTTTCAAAATATCATTTATAAAGCTCTCTAATTGATCTTTTTGACTTCCAGCAAACTTACTAAGTGGAGCTGCCACAAAGTCGCTACATAGGCCAAGTATTCCCAACGAGCACTTTACACCTTTTAGATAGCTAGATGAAGTAGCACCTACAGTGTATATAGATGTCGTAATTTTCATCAGTTTTGCTTGCAGCCTTTTCACTTCCTCTATATTTTCTGAGTTAGCAGCATTGTACAAATCTACATATAATTGTGGGAAAATATTGGCTCCTCCATTTACCCCTCCATCGGCTCCAAGTAGAATCATCTGTGCGGTCATTTCTTCGGGACCTACAAAAATAGAGAAATTTTTATTGTCCTTCATTTCATACATTACTGCCTGAAGATAAGAGGCACTACCCGAACTATCCTTAAAACCAACAACTTGAGGGTTTTCAGCTATCTTTTTTATTGTTTTAGGGTCGAAGTTTATCTTGGTATTTGAGGGTATATTGTATAAATAAAGTGGAAGTTGTATATGTGAGAGTAGCGTTTGGTAATATTTAATTAACTCGTCCTGATTTAGTGAAAAATAAAATGGTGGTGTAGAAACTACCGCATTAGCACTAACCTCTGAAGCCGCTTGTGCTAAATGCATACTATCAACAATAGAAGTGCTGGAAATACCTACTAATAAAGGAATCCTCCCTTGTAATATTCGGCTTGTCTCTCTTATCATTTGTATGCTAAGATCGAGACTAAGGCTGGATGCCTCGCCTGTAGTACCAAGAATAAAGATACCATGCACATTGCCATTAAGAACATGGGCAATCATTTTCTCTAAACCATCAACATCCAAAGTGTTATTATCTATCAATGGAGTGATAAGTGGTGGAACTATGCCTCTTAATTTATTATCTTTCATATATATAAAAATATTTGTTTATGCTGAATCGATTAAGCTTTTGATGCAAAAAAAAATTAATTATCTCAATCTTATGGATGACTCTTGCACGATTAACTCTGGCTCTATAAATGTTTTCGAAAATCGACTTTTTTCTCCATACTGTATTTTATCAACCAATATTCTTACAGCTTCTTCTATAATCATTTCAATGGGCTGTTTTATATAAGTTATAGGGGAGTAATACAAATCGAACAAATCGCTACCATAAAATCCTACTATTGCCACATCGTCAGGAATGGTTTTATTCATTTTTTTTAGTACGTGCAATCCTGATACTAATAATGCATTTGTAATAAAAATAACTGCCTCGTAATCCTTTTTGTTGAGCAAAATATCTAGATTTTTCTCTATTTCAGGCATCGAGTTTTTAATATCTACACTTTTCACATTGATAGAAGCACGAAGCGAATTGTCGATCATTGTTTCTTTATAACCAGAAACGCGGTCTTGAATATTGCTTAACTCAGATTTATATGCAATCATTGCAATATTCTCATAACCTTGCTTTATGAGGTGCGATGTAGCTAGTTTTGTTGCGTTAAAATTGTTTAAGCATGAGTAACTAATATCTAAATCAGGGAAATACCTGTCAATAAGTACAACAGGGATATTTTTTTCGTGTAACTCAGAAATAGCCTCCTGCGAACCTTCGCAAGGAACAATAATTAGACCAGCTACACCCTTATCTAACATCACATCTATCATCTGTTTTGTCTTCTGCAAGCTCTCATCAGAGCTCCCAAAAATAACTTCATATTGGATTTCGTCAGTTTTATTTTCGATGATACGCGCAATAGTAGAATAAAAAGGATTAGATATATCTGTAACAATAAGACCAATGAGCTTTGAGTTTCCGGTTCTTAACCCTTTGGCAAGCATATTAGGCGAGTAGTGCAATTCTTTGGCGGCTTGCATTACCCTGGCCGCTGTCTTTTCACTAATTCTGTATTCTTTAGTTTTGCCATTCAAAACAGCAGACACCAATGAAACAGAAACACCAAGATGGCTAGCTACATCTTTTAAAGAAATCCTATTTGCTCGTTTACTTTTCACTACTTTTTAATTTTATATCTTACAAAAATAGAAAGCTGATTCGATACAGCAAAATTTATTGTGTTAAATAATAGTATTAATGTTCAAAACATAAATATTAAAGAATAAAAGTAGGTATTCTTTATTTTCCAGAAACTACATTCTTAACAACATCAGTAGATACTCTAACAAATAAATAAACTTAAAAAAATCGTGATTTTTAAAACTAGCTCGTATTAACAGAATTACTAAAACTACCTTCATAGCTGACCATCTTGCAGACAAAAGTATTAGCTGTTATTTAGCTTACAGATGATAAGTAAAATACAGCTTTATTATACAGAAGTGAAATCTTGCGATGTTGATTGGCCGTTAATAAGATAAAAATCTTATCTACGGCTGTAGGTTTTGAGATCACGAGGTGAAAATCAAAATCCTCATAGTAGATTAGATTTACATGAGATTGAAGTCAGATTTATAGCCGTAGATTCTGTGATCATCAGATGAATGGTTTTATTTACCCTTGTAGTTTCTGAATTCATGAGAGAAAAGTCAAATTCGCCTGCAGTAGTTTAGGCGTCTATTATAGAAAAATCAAACTCACCATGGTAGATACGTTTTTAACGAGAAAAGAGTCAAAATTACAACTGAAGAAAAGATTTTAGTCTTACATAGATGGAATCTAAAAAAATTTTTGAGAGACCTCCTATTTGTTCTTTACATACTAAATAAAAAAATATTGAAAACCAATTTGGAGTGGTCTATAAAAAAAATTTAGCTATGATAAAATATAAAGCCTATTTTGAACAGATGTTTCAACAGCTTACAACTAATTGATTGGAAGAAACTTATTGATTGATAGAGACTAATAAAAAAAGCACAAACGAAAAACGTTTGTGCCTTAGATTATCAGACTATTATAATCAGTCGGGATGACAAGATTCGAACTTGCGACCCCTCGCCCCCCAGACGAGTACTCTAAACCGGACTGAGCTACATCCCGAAAAAACCGATTGCAAAATTAGCCTATTATTTCAATATTCACAAATATAACTTCGATATATTATTGTTTAAAGTTTATTTAAGAAATTGCACACTGTATAACTAAGAATTTATGCCTTAATTTGTAAGTAAATAGATTAAAAGAAGGCGAACAAAAAAATTGATATGGAGTTTACTGCAAAACAAATAGCAGATTTCTTGCAAGGAGAAATCGAAGGCAATCCTGACGTAAAAGTAAATGACTTTGCCAAAATTGAAGAAGGAAGACCAAAAACCCTCTCTTTTCTTTCGAACCCAAAATACACCCACTATATATACCAAACTCAAGCAGATATCGTGCTGGTAAATGCGGATTTCAAAGCTGAGAAAGACATCAAAGCTACACTCATACGTGTTGCTGACGCTTATGAGGCTCTGGCCAAATTGCTACAGTTGGTTGAGGAAACTAAAACCCAAAAGACGGGTATAGAGCCCATGAGCTATGTAGCTACTACGGCTAAGGTGGCTGACAGCGTGTACGTTGCGGCCTTTGCCTATATAGGCGAAAACGCAGTTGTTGGCAAAGACAGTAAAGTATATCCACATGTAACCATTGGCGACAATGTTACGGTTGGAAACAATGTTGTCTTGTATTCGGGTGTGAAGATCTATGCCGGATGCATAATTGGCGACAACTCTATAATTCATGCAGGAGCAATTATTGGATCTGATGGCTTTGGCTTTGCTCCACAGCCAGATGGCTCGTACCACAAGATACCTCAAATTGGGAATGTAATCATTGAGAAAAATGTAGAAATAGGTGCCAACACGGTGATTGATAGAGCTGTGATGGGATCTACCATTGTTGGCGAAGGAGTGAAGCTCGATAATTTAATACAAATAGCCCACAATGTAGAAATAGGCAAACACACAGTTATGGCCTCACAAACGGGAGTGTCTGGATCTACAAAAATTGGAGAGAGATGTGTATTTGGTGGCCAAGTAGGATTGGCTGGACATATAAAGATTGGCAACGAAGTAAAAATAGGAGCACAATCAGGAATTGCAAAAGGCTTGAAAGATGGATCAGAAATAATTGGTTCGCCTGCTATACCTATAAGAAACTGGTACAGATCGAGCGTTATATACGGTAAATTGCCAGATATGTATCGAGATATTTCACAGCTGAAGAAAGACATAAGTGAGCTTAAAGAAGAAACCAATAAGTAAATAGTAGTTCTTTGATGACTAAATTCATAAAATCATTAGAGAAGCAATTAAATAAAACAGGAACGAAGATATGGGCCAAGTAAAGCAAAAGACACTAAAGAAAAATTTCACTTTAAATGGAATAGGACTTCACACAGGAAAAAATATACACGTAAATTTTCTACCTGCAGATGAAAATCACGGTATTAAGATAAAACGAACCGATTTAGAAGAAACCCCTATTATACCTGCATTAGCAGAAAATGTGACTGGCACCCAGCGTGGCACAATTCTCTCTAAAGGAGAAGCGCAAGTGAGCACTGTAGAGCATGCTATGGCAGCACTGTATGCAATGGGTATAGACAATTGCCTAATAGAAGTAAATGCTCCTGAGTTTCCAATTTTAGATGGTAGCGCTTGTAAATATGTTGAAGCAATAAATGAGGTTGGGATTGAAGAACAAAACGCATATAAAGATTTCTATATTGTTCGTCGAAAAATGGAGGTGAGCGACCCAGAAACGGGTGCAAAATTAACATTACTACCCGACGACTCTTTTAGCATAAACTCTTTTATAGAGTTCGATTCTCAATACATTCACAACCAATCGGCTACTATTGAGACTATGGATGACTTTGAGAAAGAAATTGCGCCGGCTAGAACATTTGTATTCGTTCGTGAATTAGAACAGCTGCGCAAAGCTGGATTGATACAGGGTGGAAATCTTGAAAATGCTGTTGTGATATATGAGACCGAAATGTCTCAAGATGCTTTAGATAAACTTGCAGAACTATTTGGGTTACCCCCGCATAATGCAAGGGAATTGGGCTACTTAAACAAAAAAGCATTGGTTTTTCCTAATGAACCCGCACGTCATAAATTATTAGATGTAATTGGTGATATGGCTTTGGTGGGCAAACCCATCAAAGGGCGCATCATAGCTACTCGTCCTGGTCATAAAATAAATAATATGCTGGCACGCAAACTAAGAAAAGATATTAAGCTAAACGAAGTACAGCCTCCTATTTACGATGTAAGTAAAGAACCCCTACTTGATATAAACCAAATTAGAGAACTCATACCCCATAGATATCCTTTCTTATTAGTAGATAAAATTATAGAAAAGACAGACAAATATATTGTTGGCGTTAAAAACATTACCGTAAACGAACCTTATTTCACAGGTCACTTTCCACAAGAACCAGTTATGCCTGGTGTGTTGCAAGTGGAAGCTATGGCTCAAGTGGGAGGTATATTCGTGCTTTCTGGATTGGATGTACCTGAAAGTTATTCTACCTATTTCTTAAAAATAGATAGTGTAAAATTCAGACAAAAGGTTGTACCTGGCGACACACTAATTTTGAGAGTAGAACTAACAAGCGAAATAAGACGAGGCATTGCCTCGATGAGAGGGCTCGCATTTATTGGAGAAAAAGTAGTATCTGAAGCTGTTTTTACAGCACTAGTAGAAAAAACTAAATAACACTTAAACGTATTATGAGTAATATTTCATCATTAGCTTACATACATCCAAGCGCAGAGATTGGAGAAGATGTAATTGTAGAGCCTTTTGCTTATATTGAAGATAATGTAATAATTGGTGCCGGCACACGTATTATGCCACATGCATGCATTATGTCTGGTGCAAGAATAGGAAAAAATTGCACAGTTTTTCCCAATGCTGTAATTTCTGGTATTCCACAGGATCTAAAGTTCGAAAACGAGGAGAGTTTAGCAATAATTGGAGACAACACAATTATACGAGAATGTGTAACAGTGAATAGAGGTACTAAATCTCGCAATCAAACTGTAGTAGGCAACAATTGTTTGTTAATGGCATATTGTCATGTAGCTCACGATTGTGTGCTCAAAGATCATGTAATAGTTGGCAACACAGTGCAGCTTGCAGGTGAAGTCGAGATTGACGATTATGCAATTATTAGTGGCGGAACACTCGTTCACCAATTTACGAGAGTAGGCAAACATACCATGATTCAAGGCGGCACCCGACTGGGAAAAGATATACCCCCATTTTCTGTAGCTGGAAGAGAGCCTGTAAGTTATGTAGGGATTAATATAGTGGGACTTAGAAGAAGAGGATTTACAAGAGAGCAAATCAATAATATTCAAGAGGTATATCGCTACCTTTACCTATCTGGCTACAACATATCTCAAGCTTTAGAGAGAATAGAAAGTGAACTTTCGGAATCTGACGAACGCACAGATATAGTAAATTTTGTACGCGAATCATCCCGCGGAGTTGTGAGAGGAAATATGGATTAAATGTTATATTTTTTTTCTTATGACATCAATTCATTTTCCAGCAGAATGGCACCCACAAAGTGCTATTCAACTTACTTGGCCTCACAAAAATACAGACTGGGTAGATATTATAGATGAAGTTTCTATATTCTACCTTAGTCTTTCGAAAGAGATTTTGAAACACAACCAACTTATAATTGTGTGTAGAGAGAGTGCAACAATAAAACCTCTATTTACTGTAAAAGAGCAACAAAGAATCTTTTTTGTTGAAATTGAAAGCAACGATACATGGTCTCGTGATCATGCTGCTATTTCGGTTTTTATTGATGGGAAACCTGCAATATACGACTTCGGATTTAATGCCTGGGGCCTTAAGTTTGCTGCAAACCACGACAATCAAATTACACGTAAGCTTTTTGAAAAGAATATTTTTCGAGCTGAAGTGTCGTATCACAACTACCTAAACTTTATATTGGAAGGTGGGGCAATAGAATCTGATGGTGAGGGCACCTTGCTCACCACATCGAAATGCCTACTAGCACCCAACAGAAACCAACCTCTTGATAAAGATGAAATTGAGGGGTTTCTGAAAAAAACACTTGGAATAAAACAGATACTCTGGCTAAACACTGGTTACCTTGCAGGTGATGATACAGATAATCATATTGATACACTGGCTCGGTTTTGCAACAAAGAGACCATTGCTTATGTACAATGCACAGATGAAAGCGATGAGCACTACATAGAGTTGAAAGAGATGGAAAAAGAGCTGCAAGCTTTCCAAACTACTGGAGGAGCACCCTATCGATTAATACCGCTACCAATGGCTGACGCTGTATTTGAAGATGGATATAGACTACCAGCTACTTATGCCAATTTTCTAATTATGGATACTGTGGTGCTAATGCCAACATACTCCACAGATAAAGATATTGAGGCAAAGAAACAGCTTCAAAAGGCATTTCCAGATAAAGAAATTGTTGCGATAGATTGCCAAACTCTCATCAAACAGCACGGCTCTCTTCATTGCATTACAATGCAATATCCTAAGGGATTTGTATAACTAGGGCTTGCTGAAAAAAGGTAGAGGATACTTGTTAAGCACCCCCGCCACCCATTTATATAATTATATTCTGTAGTTTTATCATCACCAATATCTTCGCTTTACATGAAGCTAATCATCACTTTCACACTTATATTCTATTACACTTATTACGGGGTAATGATCGGATGGTAGCCTTGCCTGGTTTTGATAAAGAGTAATCTCTTGTGGGTAAGCCCCAGAATTAGCCAATTCTTGTAGGTCTATTGCAGATGTTTGATAAGTATCTGATAAAACACCATGTTTGTGCACACAAAAGTCTTTGGTCACAAAGATATGGTCGATCCTACTCTCAGATCGAGTATTTATTTTGAAGCTATTAAAAGTGCCCTTGGGTCCATATCTCAACGATGCTTTGTCATAGGTATCTTTCAAAATGCAAGAGTTGTTTATAAGAAGATAGCTATCACTATTTTGATCTACATTAAAATCACCTGTAAGTATAGTTGGATAATTACCAGCAAGTTCGTTTATTTTATTTATAATTAGCTTAGCACTTTCCTTTCTAGCAACAGTTCCCACATGATCGAAATGAGCATTAAAGAAGAAAAAAATAAACCCGCTCAATTTTTCACGAAACTTACCCCAAGAACATATCCGAGGCAATACTGCATCCCATCCTTTGTTAGGTTGCGATGAATCTTGAGAAAGCCAAAAATCGCCTTTATCTAACAAGTCAAACATATTTGTCTTATAAAATATTGCAGAGTGTTCTCCTGCACCCTCACCATCATCTCTACCCACACCAATGTAATCATAATTTGGCAGTCTTTCAGATAAATCTACAAGTTGATGATGCAACCCCTCTTGTGTGCCAAAAATATCGAAGTCGTGAAAAAGTATCTGCTTTCCCATCACATCTTTTCTATATTTCCAATTGTCGAGTGAGTCTCGCGGATTGTCATATCTAACGTTATATGATGCCACCCTCAATTGCTGACCAAACAAGGTAGAGGCACTCAAAAGCAGAGCACACCCAAATAGTAACAAAGATTTAAGTTTTAATGTATTCATATTAAATTAATATTATTGTATATAAAGCTCGAAGGTACTAAAAAAGATTTGTCATCCTTAATAGTACCTCCCCCTTTAATATATTTTAAAACAAGGCTCAGATTATATTTCAGTCTTTTTTTTGCAAAAACAAATTGCTAATTCACTCTAAACTTTTGTTTCCCACTTTCAAAAAATTCAACAATTTGTTCCGCTGCTCCTATTCCCGCGTTCATATTGGCTTCGGCTGTTTGTGCACCAGATTTTTTTGCTGAAGCAAAATAACGATTCCCAAACTTTTCTCCCATCTCTTCATGATTGCTTCCCTTTATATCTGTAGCATATTTAAATTTTGGACGTTCAATCATAATCTTCACCAAGTCTCTCTCATTTACAACTTCCTTACGAGCACTATTAAGGACGGTTCCGTTCTCTGGCAAACGGCTGAGCAAGTCATAATTGATACTCTCTTTTGTATCAGCATTGGCCGGCATGTGCAATGAGATTATTTCTGATCTATCGTAGAGCTCTTCTACGGTTTTTAGAGCTATCACACCATACTCATTACCTAGCTCTGGGTTTGTAGCCAACGAAGGTGAGTATGCATATACCTTCATGCCGAAACCTTGAGCAATGCGAGCAACGATTTTGCCAACGTAGCCAAATGCATGTAATCCAATTTTTTTACCTTTTAGCTCTGTACCTGCAGTACCATCAAAACCATTCCTGGTAATATAAAGTAGCATGCCAAACACAAGTTCGGCTACTGCATTTGAATTTTGCCCTGGCGTGTTCATCACACAAACATCATTTGCTGTTGCTGTGTCCAAATCTACATTGTCATATCCTGCTCCTGCACGCACTACAAGCTTCAGGTCTTTGGCCGCATCTAAAACTTCTTTATCTATCTTATCACTCCGTATAATCATAGCATTTGCTGTTTTCACTGCATCAAGAAGCTCTTGCTTGTGAGTGTATTTTTCCAGCAAAACTACTTCATGACCGCTTGTCTCCAAAATATTGCTGATTCCATTTACAGCATCTTTAGAAAAGGGTTTCTCTGTTGCAATTAGTATCTTCATGAACAACTTTTTATTAAGATTAATATGTCTCGGTATTTCATTTGTTGTTAATTGTGCAACTCGGCACTGTTGAAAATGCCTATTTTTGCATTAAAACTAAGAATAAGCTAAACACTTGCCAATAATGCCTAAAACAATATGTCTATTTTAAACAAGGCGCCCCATCAAACAAAACAACATGGCTTTTAGCCTGCTCATCTATGGTCCTATAAAGTGTTTTTCTCAAATTCTTGCATGCATTTCACTAATGCTTCAACCGCATCAATCGGACAAGAATTGTAGATAGATGCACGGAAACCTCCCACTGAGCGGTGTCCTTTAATTCCTACCATGCCTTGCTCTTTGGCAAACACCATAAAAGCAGCTTCCTTTTCTTTAAATTCTTCTTGCATAACAAAACATACATTCATCAGTGAGCGATCTTCTTTGGAAGCAGTTCCCACAAACATTTTGTTTCTATCTATTTCATTGTAAAGCATTGTTGCTTTCTTTTGATTAATTTTATACATCTCTTCAACACCACCAATTGATTTAACCCATTTCAATGTTTCGTACATCACATATATAGAAAATACAGGAGGAGTATTAAACATAGAGTTACCACTAATATGAGAGCGATAATCTACCATAGAAGGAATACCACGGTCTAATTTGCCAAGTAAATCTTCTCGCACAATTACAAATGTAACTCCTGCGGGACCAACATTCTTTTGTGCTCCACCATATATGATACCATATTTAGATATATCTATAGGCCGACTCATAATGTCGGAAGACATGTCGGCTACTAAAGGAATGGGGCTATCAATATCTTCTTTCAACTCCACCCCATAGATAGTATTGTTGGTGGTGATATGAAAATAATCGGCATCTGTTGGGATAGTGTAACCTTTTGGAATATAAGAATAGTTTTTATCTTCGGACGAGGCAACTACCTCAACATCACCATAAAGCTTGGCTTCTTTTATAGCTTTCTTAGCCCAAACTCCAGTTTGCAAATAAGCGGCTTTTTTTGCCATTATATTAGCCGGAACTGTAAAAAACTGTGTGCTAGCACCACCCCCTACAAAGAGTACTTTGTAATTGTCGGGTATATGCAACAGTTCGCGCCATAACGTTACGCAATCGGCCATAACTTTTTCCCACCCTGGAGTTCTATGCGAAATTTCTAAAATACCAATACCAGTATTATCAAAATTGCGAATTGCTTCGATAGATGCTTCTACTGCGGGTTTAGGTAATACGCAAGGCCCTGCATTAAAATTGTACTTTTTCATAAATTCTGAATTTATTTGAGGTTAATATATTATATCTGTTCTATTTTAAATAATAATTAAGAGAGCTATCAATTAACTCCTCGTTATATGAGACAAAGCTATAAAATTATTGCACACACACAAACAAATATTCATGTTTATTAGAAAATTTTCAACGAGTTTGTTTGATTAATAAGAGCAATATTTTTAAATTCCTTAAAAATCTATTTTGGAGCAAGCAGCCTCTAAAAAACAATTTGATGATAAACTCAAACAGAACTGGTGTTGGTTCATTTGCTGAATAAAAGCATTCGTACTATCTTTGTACACAAAGATAATATACAATAAATGAATCAACCCTACCCATCGGCCCTTCTCGAAAATGCAGTAACTGAGTTTTCGAAATTACCCGGAATTGGCAGAAAAACTGCCCTCCGCTTAGTACTACACCTGTTGCGTCAAGACGTCCTGCATGTGGAAGGTTTTGCAAAAGCAATAGTAACTTTGAAAAATGAAGTGAAATATTGCTCATCCTGCCATAATATTTCTGATAGTGAGATTTGTAATATTTGCACAGACACCTCACGTGACGATTCTATTGTGTGTGTTGTGGAAAACATAAAAGATGTGATGGCAATAGAAAATACTGTTCAATATAAAGGAAAGTATCATGTGCTGGGCGGAATAATTTCTCCCATTGATGGGGTTGGGCCCTCTGATATAGAAATTGCAAGTTTGATAGATAGGGTCAAAACAACAGAGGTAAAAGAAGTAATACTAGCATTGAGCGCAACAATGGAAGGCGATACTACCAATTTTTATATCTATCGCAAATTAGAGCCCCTAAATACAAAAGTATCAATTATAGCGCGAGGGGTTTCTGTAGGAAACGAAATAGAATATACTGATGAGGTGACACTTGGGCGGTCAATATTAAACAGAACATTATTCGATGAATCATATAAACTTTTGTAGTAAATGAAATCAAAATTAGTTGTAATCAATCAAAAACGTCTGTTTTATATTACATTCGGTATTCAGGTAGTCTTTTTTGTTAGTATTGCCTTCAAATGGATGAATATTGCACCCAGCCCTTATACCATACCTGATACTATTCAAAGATATGCACTTCTGATTACTTTAATAGGAATTCCAGGAGCACTGAAGCTTTATCAAATGATGATGAAGAACAATAAACATCCTGAAGATGAAATGCATACAATATCACTTTACAAAAAAGCCTTTATAGCAAGATTTGGCATACTTTTTTTTATTGCTTCTTTAAATATAGGCTTGTATGCTTTATCTCCAGATAATAAAAACTTTATGCCACTTGTATTAATAACTTTCGTTGCATATTTCTTTAGTTATCCATCAGAAAACTATCTTCTAAGTAACAACTCGACAGTGGATAACGAAGAAATAGCAAAATAAAATACAGAGCAAAATAAATAACAAATTAAGAAACATAATAATACAATGATTATTGCAATAGATTTTGATGGAACAATTGTTGAGCACAAATATCCTCAAATAGGGCGTCCAATACCTTTCGCTATTGAAACACTTCTTCAATTGCAAAAAGAGAATCACAAGCTCATTTTATGGACAGTCCGTGAAGATGATTTGCTACAAGAAGCTATTGACTATTGTGCAGAGCGCAACTTGATATTTTATGCAAACAATGCCAACTACCCCGAAGAAACCACACCCTCTCCTCGCAAACTTAGTGTAGATATGTTTATAGACGACAGAAATCTAGGAGGACTGCCAGACTGGGGTGTTATATACAGAGCTATACAGGCTACTGTGAGAGGTGAGAACTCCTTTCAAGAAATTATGTCGGCCCAAGAAACGCAACAAGAAAGAAACAAACGCAAGAAAAATATATTTCTGCGAATTGGCGAAGCATTAGACGCAAGATAACTTTTTTATTATGAATAAGTTTCTCAACAACCACACCCTTTTCCTACGTGCTCCTGAGCCCGAGGATCTTGAAATACTTTACAAATGGGAAAATGACACAGAAGTTTGGAGGTTTGGCTCGGCAATATCTCCTTACTCAAAGTATATTTTGAAACAATATATTGCAGATTCTCAAACAGATATATTTCAGTCAAAGCAACTCCGGTTTATGATTACGCTCCATAAAGAACAAAATACAGTAGGGACTATAGACCTATATGATTTTGACGTTCTTAACAGCAGATGTGGAGTGGGAATATATATAGACCCTGATTGGCGAAAAAGCGGTTTAGCTACACAAGCGCTAAATCTTTTACAAGATTATGTGTTCTACTTTTTAAAAACAAACCAGCTTTACGCAATTATTCCAGAAAGCAACAATACGAGCATACAGCTTTTTGAAAACGTAGGATTTGCAAAGACTGGTATCCTGCAGCAATGGGTATCTTATGAAGATATATACGAAAATGCCATTATAGTACAAAAAATAAGATCGGATAAACAATGAACGAAGATTTAAAAAAAGCAATAGAAGTGCTGAAACAAGGAGGTATTATACTCTATCCTACCGACACAATTTGGGGTATCGGTTGCGATGCCACCAACGAAAAAGCTGTAGAAAAACTATATAATATAAAGCAAAGAGACAAAAGCAAATCAATGCTCATATTACTTGACAACCCGGCAAAACTGCAAACCTATATTCAAGAAGTTCCTGACATTGCATGGGATCTCATAGACCTTAGCGACAAGCCATTGACAATTATTTTTAGCGGTGCTAAAAACCTAGCAGCCAACTTGATAAGTAGCGATGGCACAATTGGAGTTCGAATTACTTCTGAAGATTTTTCGAGAGATTTGTGCCAACGATTTAGAAAACCAATTGTTTCGACCTCTGCCAACATAGCTGGAGAATCTTCACCACAAAACTTCAATCAAATTCAGCCTGAAATTATTGATTTGGTTGACTATGTAGTAAAATATCGTCAAGAAGAGCTATATAAAAAAACGCCCTCCTCTATAATTAAATTAGCTACCAATGGGAACATTGAAATTATTAGAAAATAATTGAGAAACTGTTTCAACCTGTTAGAGTTATTTTCATGAAAAACAGAATCTTATTTGGCTGTTTAGACAAAAGCATTTATATAACGATTTAAAGAAATTGTGTGTAAGAGAATAGATTGTCCAAAAAAAATTGTAGTTTTGCCAATAGTGAAAACCTATTGTAAAGTAGCAGTTACTCTAAAAGAAAACGACAAAAGAAAAAACTCTTTTGTTTTTTTACACAACATAGAGTTTATGTGCCAATAGGAACCTAATAATTTTACTCAAGTTTTTTCTGAATATATGTTTGAACGATTTTTAATTTGGAGAAGAAGACACATTACAGAACGTGTTTTCCTTCTGATAATATGCTTAATGGTAGGTGTTTTGACTGCTCTTGCTGCACATGCACTAAAAATGGCTCTCCACTTTATTCAGAGTTCACTCACAAAAAACTTTGCAAATATTGGTGCTAACTACTACTATCTTGTATTACCAATAGTAGGAATCCTTCTAGCAGGATTATTCGTGAAATACATTGTAAGAGAAGACATAAGTCATGGAATTACAAAGGTGTTATATGCTATTTCTCAACGCAAAAGCAGACTGAAAGCTCACAACACATATACATCCCTCATAGCTAGCTCGCTTACAATTGGGTTTGGGGGTTCTGTAGGAGCAGAGGCTCCAATTGTACTTACAGGTTCGGCAATTGGTTCTAATTTAGGGAGATTGTTCAAACTAGAACATCGCAATATTATGCTATTGGTTGGTTGCGGTGCAGCCGGAGCAGTAGCAGGCATTTTTAAAGCCCCCATTGCAGGTGTTGTATTTGTCATAGAAGTACTTTTGCTCGACCTCACCATGGCCTCTATCCTCCCATTGCTCGTAACATCGGTTACGGCCACCACTATTGCATACATGCTCACTGGCACCAACGCCATGTTTGCTTTCTCACAAGTTGAAGGATTCACATTCGATCGAATTCCTCACGTAATATTGCTTGGAATAGCATGCGGTTTTGTATCGCTCTACTTCACACGAAGCATGAACTGGATAGAAGGCATATTTGGAAAACTTACATACTGGAAAAAATTTATGCTTGGTGGTGTCATGCTAAGTTTACTTATTTTCTTTCTGCCTCCATTGTATGGCGAGGGGTATGATACAATAGAAACTCTTTTGGCTGGTGGAGATTCATATAAGAATCTAATGGATGATAGTTTTTTCTATATCTTAAAAGATGGCTGGGGCATCATCGTTTTTGCAGTACTAATTATACTGACAAAAGTATTTGCCTCTAGTGCTACTAATGGTGCTGGAGGGACTGGAGGTATTTTTGCACCCACACTATTTTTAGGTTGTGTTGTAGGTTTTTTATATTCATACTCTCACAACTCAATTGGCTTTTCAGGTTTACTTCCTCAAGAAAACTTCTCTCTCTTTGGCATGGCGGGCGTAATGGCGGGCGTAATGCATGCACCTCTAACAGGAACGTTTTTAATAGCTGAGCTAACTGGTGGATATGATCTTTTTCTCCCTCTAATGATGGTATCCATTAGTTCTTATGCAACTATTATTCTGTTTGAAAAACATAATATCTACTCCACACGATTGGCTAAAAAAGGAGAACTTATAACACATCATAAAGATAAAGCAGTTCTCACCTTTCTTGATATAGAATCTTTACTAGAAACAGACTTAGAAGTTGTGAAACCCGAGATGTACCTAGGAGAAATGGTAAAGGTTATTTCAAAATGCAAACGAAACATTTTTCCTGTTGTCAATGATGATGGGGCTCTGATGGGGCTTGTTCTCTTAAATGACATCCGGAACATCATGTTCAGGCCTGAGCTTTACGATCGATTCAAAGTAACTAAGTTTATGGTAGGCCCTCCAGCCGAAATAAATACTAATATGACAATGGAAGAAATAATGAACCTGTTTGAGGATACCAAAGCTTGGAATTTGCCAGTGGTAGACAATGAGGGCAAATATAAAGGCATCATGTCTCAGTCTTCCATTTTTAATGCATACAGAGATGTTTTGGTAGAACACTACTCTGAAGAATAGATGACAAAAAAATCATGACAAAAAAAGATTTCCGAATTATATTTATGGGTACACCCGAATTTGCTGTTGAGACCCTAAAATTGTTGTTCGAAAACGAATACAATATAGTGGGTGTTGTAACTATGCCAGACAAGCCAGCTGGCAGAGGTTATAAACTGCAAGAATCGGATGTGAAAAAATATGCAAAATCTCAAAACCTTCTCATTCTTCAACCTGAGAAACTTAGAGACGATTATTTTTTGAACCAGCTAGCATCATTAAATGCTGATTTGAATATTGTAGTAGCTTTCCGGATGCTTCCCGAAGTTGTTTGGAGCATGCCTAAGCATGGAACATATAATCTACACGGCTCTCTGTTGCCGCAATATCGTGGGGCAGCACCTATCAACTGGGCCATTATAAATGGAGAAGCAGAAACAGGCGTCACTACCTTTAAGTTGGTACATGAAATAGACTCTGGAAAAATTGCATACCAATCAAAAATTAAAATTGAGGAAAAGGATAATGCAGGTATAATACATGATAAATTGATGAAAACAGGTGCTCAACTAGTACTAAAAACAGTAGATGCTATTATTGATGATTCTATAAAGTTGCAACCACAAGATACAGACGCTAAAATATTGAAACCAGCCCCCAAAATATTTAAAGAAAACTGTAGAATAAACTGGAACGCTAAAGTTGAAGAGATAGATAGGTTTATAAGAGGATTGTCTCCCTACCCCGGTGCACACACTACACTTGTTAGAGAAGGCAAGTCGTCTGTAAAAATTAAGATTTTCGAAGCAACACCTATCCTACAAGCTCACATGCAGAAAATAGGTGCAATCACACAGCCCCATCCATCTAAACTAGACATAGCAGCTGTTGATGGTTTCATAAGAATTGAAGAGCTACAGGCTGAAGGTAAAAAACGCATGAAAACAGTGGATTTCCTGAATGGATTTGTACTACAACAAACAGACATATTAAAATAGAATTGAACTACCATTTATAGTTCAATCCAAAACTCACCACCTCGTTTATTTGTAGATATTTAAAATCTGAATGAGACGGAACACCATCGTCATATCTTAAATGAAGATATATTCTTGTTGAAAAGAATTGACTCAAAGACATATTTAGGGTATTTTCAAACTCGGCTTCTACCTTGCTATAGTTTGTAAAATACTTGAAGCGGGAGGTCCAAGAGATATATTTTGTTAAGTCGTATGTGAGATTTGAAACTATAGTAGAACCTTTATCAAAGATAGAATTTTTACCCTCAGGAATACCATATCGCTTTGCATTTACCTCATCATTTCCTAAATACCTATAATTTAGAGATAATGGCGAAATTGAAATTGCCAAACGCGTTCTTCTATGCCGCACTGTTTTTGAGCGTTTATCTAAATTGTATTTCATACCAATACCCGCATTCACATATAGTGGAGACAGTAATGCCGACCTCAATTCTGGCTTATTGGGATCGTAATTGTTAAACAACTGAGTCTTTGCCTCCAAGTTGGTAGAATATGACCATGATTTCTTATAGGCATCAAGACCAAAGTCGCCGTAATAACGTATCATATCATCGCCAATTCTGTAACTCCTGAGTGTGTCATCGGGAGTACTAAATACAGATAAACGCCACTCGAGTCTATTATTGAACCGAATTTTTTCTTTCTGATAATTTACATTAAATACCTGATTGCTATTGATGTTTAGATTGCTTGTGCCACCCTTGTGCCAGTTGGGTGAATAATAGTTTTGAGAAAACTGCAAAGAATGTTCAGCTGTTTTAATCCAGTAAACACGACCAATCTTAACTCCCTCAACATCCGGCTTTTCTAAAGAAAAACTAGTTTGCGATGAAAGCAACTCTTTAAATGGATTGAACTTTTCTCGCACATCTGAATCAGTTGCAGCTAGCTTTACTCCGCTTAATGTTGCTGTTGATAAAGTAATCTTAGTAGGATTTTCAATGAAATAGTCTCTACGAACTTTATCAGCAAAAGCTTGCTTTTCTATACGTGGACTGAAAGTTTTGTCGGGTGAGATAAGAATACCTTTAAATCTTTGATAGGATTCGTTAAAGAGAAATGCTGAATCAGGATTTTCGATCCTACCTGTGAAAACGACAGGCAAGAACAGGGGATTGTACAACATTGTATCACGAAAATTCATAGTATTGATATACGAATTATACATCATTTCTGTATCACCTGGCAGCTGTATAGTACCATTGCTTTTTCTTTCGTACAACGAATCCAAAGAGGTCGTTATTACAACGGGTGTAAAAACAGGAGCCTTTTTTGTGAGAGCTGCAGTTTTATCTAAATTCAAAGAGTCTGGTGTAAGAGGTGTTAAAATAGAATCTTGAACAACAGACCCTATAATAGTGTCTTGAACTATGAGGTGCGCAACAGAGTCTTGTCCTATTACTCTTATAGTATCTTGAAAAGCAATTTTTTGACTTTTGGACGTTTCAGTGGTGTCCAATAAGCTTTTTATGCGTAACTCAATATCTGTAATTTCATTGAATTTACCTATTGTGTCCGTTCTATTGAGTTCGGAGGCTGACAGCTGTAAACTAAAAGCTAGAAAAATTAAAAGAACAAATTGCGTAAACTGATTCATATTTAAGTATTTGATTGAGAGACGAAAATTAAAAAGAATACTTTATGATACAAAGTTATGAAAAATATCCAATTAAAAACGGATACTTTTCGAAACATAACTTTCTAAACCAAAAATGCAAGATATATAAACAAGTGGGTCAAATAAAAACAAGTAAATATTAGCCTGATACATCTTGAATTTGTATTTTTGCACTTAATAGTACTTCTCAAATAGAAAAATAGATAAAAGAATTACTTATATAATTAGATTGCTAAGCACTTTTTTTGATACAAGAAAGCGTATAAGTATAATTAGTTTAATAACATCCCTACAGTACAACTGTTCACCCTGCTACAAGTAATATGTCATTTACTGTTTATAAAAGCGCAAAAACCAAACATTTACTACATGTAAATGTTATTAGTCAGATAAATCTTAATCATAAAATAAATAAGACAATGAATAATTTGAAGTACATAATACTTATTGCAATTATAGGTCTATTCACGCTCTCAAGTTGCGGTTATAACTCTATGGTAAATAAGGAAGAGTCTGTAACAGCACAATGGGGGCAAGTTCAAAATGCTTATCAGCGTCGTGCAGACTTAATTCCTAATCTTGTTTCTACAGTCAAGGGTTATGCCTCGCACGAGGAAGAAACTTTTACGGCTGTTATAGAAGCTCGCTCACGTGCTACACAGGTAAATATAAATCCCGATGAGCTCACAGATCAAAGCATTAAGCAATATCAGCAAGCTCAAGGGCAAGTAAGCTCATCACTAAGTAGATTGCTTGTTACTGTCGAAAGTTATCCTGAATTAAAAGCAAATCAAAGCTTTCTAGCACTACAAGACGAACTAGCAGGAACCGAAAACAGAATTGCTGTAGAAAGGAACAGATTCAACGAAACGGCACGAGATTACAATCAATACATCCGACGATTTCCACATGTAATATATGCCGGAATGTTTGGTTTTAAGAAAAAAGGATATTTCGAAGCAGATGCAGGGGCTCAATCTGCACCAGTTGTGAATTTTTGAGGGCTTATTAAAGACATTTTAAATAAAACCTCTCATATTCAAGAAATAAAAACACCTATTTTAGAATGAAAGAAATAAACAACGATAAAATTGCAGAAGCAATTCGAAATGCAGAGCTTTTAACTTCGGGAGAGATAAGAGTATATATAGCAAAAAACTGTAAAGAGGATGCATTAGAAAAAGCCTCAAGGGTTTTCCAAAAACTAAAAATGCACAACACAGCACTTCGAAATGCAGTGCTGATACTTGTTTGTCCTGCAGATCACAAAGCAGCCATCCTGGGCGATAAAGGAATAAACAGTGTAATCGAAAACGATTTCTGGGACAATACTTTAAAAGAACTACTTTCATATTGCTCCAAAGATTTAATCACGGAAGGTATTTGCAAAACAGTTGACAAAGTAGGCAATTTAATAAAACAAAAATATCCTTATCAAGAAGGTGAT
>CAYVLC010000019.1:0-25488 GCA_964452155.1 uncultured Dysgonomonadaceae bacterium | reverse complement strand
CTTTGGTACCCAAAAATCAATAAATACCAAAACATCAATAGTTCTTTTAAGTTCAGATTTACGTCACTTCCGCACCGATAATTTATAGATGCATCGGCTAGTATAGGTTTCGCCAGGACTTAAATAAGTAGAAGGCCAATCTGGCTTGTGGGGCGAGTCGGGATATTTTTGAGTTTCAAGACATATAGCAGTTCTTCTTTCATAGTCTATTCCTTTACGGCCTGTAGCCGATCCATCCAGAAAATTGCCTGTATAAACCTGCATACCTGGTTCGGTTGTATATACATCTAGTACTATGCCTGTGCCCTCATAATAAACAGTTGCTGCAGGTTTAGAAATATCGCCAGGATTGTTCAACACCCAATTGTGGTCGTACCCATCGGCATTTTTTAGTTGTTCGTATTCGTAATTGTCTATTCTTTGTCCCACCAAAGTTGGGGTTCTAAAATCCATATCAGTATCTGCCACCTCCAATATCTCTCCGGTGGTCATAAATGTGGTATCGATAGGCGTAAATGCATCTGCATCTATCATTAACTCATGGGCCAAAATTGTATTCTCGGGGTTGCCACTCAAATTAAAATAAGAATGATTCGTTAGGTTTACTACCGTTTTCTTATCTGTTGTAGCTTCATATTGTATGTCAATGGCGTTGTCATCGGTGAGTGCGATGGTTACTTTTGTGGTTAAGTTGCCAGGAAATCCGGCTTCACCATCCTCAGAGAGGTAAGACAACTCTACAGTTTGATTGTTTGTTTGAACTGCATCAAAAACTTTAGTATCAAACCCATTGTCGCCACCGTGCAGTGTATGCCCAAAGTTGTTTTGAGGGAGGTTGTATTCTACTCCATCTACATCTATTTTACCGTGCGCTATTCTGTTTCCATAACGCCCTATAGTAGCACCAAAGTTATTGGGTATATTTACATAATCGTCTATAGAACTAAATCCTAAAACAACGTCTTGCATTGTGCCGTTTTTATCTGGAACCATAACCGACACTATTCTTCCACCATAATTTGAAACGCAAACCTCCATACCTGCTGCATTCTCTAAAACAAACAGGTGTGTTTGCTTTCCATCTATTTCGGTTTCGAAGTCGCTTTTCTTCAAACCAGACAAAGTTGCCAACTCCTCTTGTTGATTGCTATTGGCACAAGCCACAAACATGAGTAGGCTCAAAATAATGATAAAATTCTTATTCATAATATTTACATTTAAAAAATTTGGGGTAAATCAGTAAGACTATAAAAAAAACAAACCAACTGCAGAGATCAACTTTACAGCTCTTGCAAATTCATCTGCAAAATTAATAAAATAAACGAGAAAAAAAGTATTACAATACTCATATCTTACAACAAAGGAGCAAAACATGGGTATGATGATAGTTGTTAGACCAGATTCAAAAGGTAGGAAAAACCTCACAACCATAACAACCTCCCTTGAATAGGAATATACAACAAGAGGACAAATAGAGGTAGAAATTTCACATAAATTATTTGCACCGCTTTTGGTTTGTTTCATATATTGAAGAGTTCTGCGTATTTTTGTATTTTGATTACAAGATTATGAAAATAGCAGCTTTAGTGTCGGGTGGAGTAGATAGTTCGGTAGTTGTACATCAACTAAAAGAACAGGGCTACGACCCCACAATCTTTTACATACAAATTGGCATGGAAGACGAACATGGGTTTGTTGACTGCCCAGCAGAAGAGGATGTTGAGATTGTTTCGTATATTGCAAAAAAGTATGGTTGCAAACTCGAAATAGTATCGCTCCACGAGGAGTATTGGGACAATGTAGTAAAATATACAATTGAAAATGTGCGTCGTGGACTAACACCCAATCCTGATATGATGTGCAATAAACTAATCAAGTTTGGCGTCTTTAATGAGAAATGGGGACATCAATTCGATAAAATAGCTACAGGCCACTATGCAACTACTACCGAGAAAGATGGGCTCACATGGCTCTCTACCGCTAAAGACAAAGTAAAAGATCAGACCTACTTCTTAGGTCAGATAGACTATATGCAGATTTCGAAACTACTATTCCCTATTGGGAGTTTAGAAAAAGACAAAGTAAGAGAGATAGCCAAAAGCCAGCATTTGCCATCGGCAGAGCGCAAAGATAGCCAAGGAATCTGTTTTTTGGGAAAAGTGAACTACAACGATTTCATCAAACGATATTTGGGGGAGAAGAAAGGACAAATTGTAGAGCTCGAAACTGGCAATATTCTTGGCACCCACAATGGATTTTGGTTTCATACCATAGGACAGCGCAAAGGACTAGGCTTAAGTGGTGGCCCTTGGTTCGTAATCAAAAAAGATATCAATCGCAACATCATTTATGTTTCTAAGGGTTACGACACACAACATCAGTTTGGCAACCAGGTAAGCCTATCGGGCTTTCAGTTTATTACAAAAGATGTATGGGGCAACTTTGACGATGAGAAAGAGATTACCTTTAAGATACGCCACACACCTGAATTTACCAAAGGTAGAATCTCAAAACAGGGCGATTTGTATAAAATCATATCTGACGAAAAAATTCAAGGCATTGCAGCCGGCCAATTTGGAGTGGTTTACGACGCAGAAGAGCACATTTGTTTGGCAAGTGGAATGATTGTTTAGTTTTTTGAAGAAAAAAAACTAGATAGAGAGAGAGAGTATATTTATTTTATGAAATTGCAAAAAGAGAAATGATAGATTTCAGTACAATACAATTTGTAGATGTAATTGAGTTTATAGGCACATTTGCATTCGCCATTAGTGGTGTCAGATTGGCTTCAGCAAAAAAATTCGACCTCTTTGGTGCTTTTGTTGTAGGCTTGGTCACCGCCGTTGGTGGCGGCACACTGCGCGATTTGCTGTTTGGCGTGATTCCTTTTTGGATGGACAATTCATTCTATTTGTGGTGCACATTATTTGCACTGGTGTTTGTAATGATTTTCCACAATTATCTAATTCATCTCGACAATACTTTTTTTGCTTTCGACAGCATTGGCCTTGGGCTCTTTGTGGTGGTAGGAGCCGAAAAAGCGCTCAACTTGGGCTTCGACCCTTGGGTTGCAGTAGCCATGGGAACCATTACGGGTTCGGTAGGCGGAGTTATACGCGATGTACTAATAAATGAAATACCCCTCATTTTCAGAAAGGAGATATACGCTCTGGCTTGCGTTATTGGGGGTATAGTGTTTGTGGCACTCTACAATCATACCTCAATCAATTTAGTATTTATCGAAATTAGCACAGCAGCCGTTGTTATTCTAGTTCGCTTTTTGGCAGTAAAGTACCACCTATCGTTGCCAATACTCAAGGGAGAAAGAAAAAAACAACTTCCTCACTAAAACCAGAAAAAACTATTAGTTTTTTTTAGAAACCAATACATACTAGCCACCACAACAACTATTTTTATAATAGCAGCTAAAAACTATTGCTCTTGCGCTTCTCTAAAATACATTATACGACCTCTTCTCTCGAAAAATAAATAAATTATTAAATCTATAAATAATTGATTACATTTGTAATAGAAAGAATTTCAATTGTTCCTTTCTATTCCGACAGCCATCTGACTGCTTTTTAAATTTTAGATAACAACCTAAACATAACCACAATAATAATAGATGAAAGATTTTATAGTAACAGATATAAAAAGTGAAAATGCAATTTTAGTTGGCCTCATCACCCAAGATGAGACCGAAGAACAAATAACCGAATATTTGGATGAGCTAGACTTCTTGGCCGAGACAGCTAAAATAAATCCAGTTCATAGGGTAATGCAACGCTTGCCCATGGCCAACTCTGTAACTTTTGTAGGAACTGGTAAGTTGCAAGAAATAAAAGAATACATCGAAAGTCAGGAAGAGACAGACAACGAAATAGGACTCGTCATTTTCGACGACGAACTTTCGGCTCGCCAACTTAGAAACATCGAAAAAACACTCAATGTGCCTATCTTAGACAGGACAAGCCTCATATTGGATATTTTTGCCATGAGAGCACAAACTGCAAACGCAAAAACACAAGTAGAACTTGCACAATATCAGTATTTACTGCCGCGACTAACTCGCATGTGGACCCACCTAGACCGCCAGCGTGGTGGTGGTTATATGCGTGGCCCTGGTGAAACACAGCTTGAGACAGACCGCAGAATTATATTAGACAAAATAGCCAAACTAAAAAAAGACCTCATAGCAATAGATAAACAAAAAACCGTGCAACGCAAAAACCGTGGCAATCTTGTACGTATTGCCTTGGTTGGATATACCAACGTAGGAAAATCTACCCTTATGAATTTGCTGAGCAAGTCGGATATTTTTGCTGAAGACAAACTCTTTGCCACACTCGACACTACTGTAAGAAAAGTGGTCATTGGCAACCTCCCTTTTTTAATGACAGACACAGTTGGGTTTATCCGAAAGCTGCCTACACACTTGGTAGAATCATTTAAATCTACCCTAGACGAGGTGCGCGAAGCCGATATACTCATACACGTAGTAGATATTTCTCACCCAAGGTTTGAAGAACAAATAGAGATTGTAGAAAAAACTTTATTTGAGATTGAGAAGCAAGAGAAGCCAACCATTATAGTGTTCAATAAAATTGATGCCTTCTCTTATACCCCAAAAGATGCTGACGACCTCACACCCGGAACTCCTAAAAACGTCTCCTTAGAAGAGTTACAAAAATCATGGATGAGCAAATTAAATGAAGACTGTATCTTTATATCGGCAAAGGAGAAAGAAAACATCGAAGAATTGAAAAAACTGATTTATGAGAAAGCAAAAGATGTGCACATCACTCGCTTTCCATACAACGATTTCTTGTTTTACGACTACGAAGAAGAAGCCGAGAAGTTCGATCAACTTCAAGATACAGATAGCGACGAAGTGGATTGAATGAAACGTCGGCTGAGAGCTAGAGTATAAAACAAAAAAAAGGTGTTCAGTTGTCTTCAAAAACAACGAACACCTTTTTTAGTAATGTATATATATATACATCTCGACTTAGTCGAGCTTTATTAGCTTATCCAACGAATATAAGCAAAGTCCATTCGGTGTGGAAGATCTACATTTTTAGGATATACACGCAGAGCGTATTGATGTATTCCGGGGTTATGCAATGATCTGTGTATCTCGAAATACAACTTTGAACCTTCCTCTTTGACCAAGTCAAACTCATAAGAATTTATGAATTGTGCTTTGTTGGTAGAAGAGTCGTATTTTACAACAACACATTCCACACCTAAATCGCCCTTCATATCTTTCTTATCAATAACAACTTGTCCGCACAAGCCACTCTTTCCATTTCCTGGATGAGCATGTTGTTCGCAATCATAATCTACACTTACTACTTCAAACTTATCCCAGCTTGCGGCCATCTCTTCTTTCCAAGCGCTTATTTCTTTTGCTTTAGCAAAGTTGTCTTTAGTTAGCAGCTCAGAACGATCGGCTAGCACATTGTAGAACTTAGTGAAATAGTCGTCTATCATTCTCTTAGTAGTGTAGATTGGCGCTACCTCGGCCAACGATTTCTTCACATACTTGACCCATCCATGAGCACATCCATTTTTATCCTGATCGAAATACAGAGGAGCTATTTCGTTTTCGATTATAGAGTAAATAGTAGAAGCATCAAGTGAGTTTTGGAACTCTTGGTCTTCGTAAGAGCGCTCGTCTGTTACTGCCCAACCAGCTCCCTCGCGATATCCTTCATACCACCAACCATCGAGCACCGAGAGGTTCAAAACCCCATTCATTGCAGCTTTCATACCAGATGTACCAGAAGCTTCCAAAGGTCTGGTTGGAGTGTTCAACCAAACATCCACACCCGACACAAGTCTTTTAGCTAAGCGCATGTCGTAGTTTTCCAAGAAAATTATCTTTCCTAAGAACTCTGGACGGCGCGAAATTTCAATAATTTGTTTAATCAAGCCTTGCCCACCTCCATCGGCTGGATGCGCTTTACCAGTAAAGATAAACTGCACCGGACGATCGGGGTTGTTTACAATTTTAGAGAGTCTATCTAAGTCAGAGAAGAGAAGATGTGCACGTTTGTAAGTTGCAAATCTACGACCAAAACCTATAATAAGAGCATCCGGATTGACACCATCTATTACAGTCATAAGGCGACGAGGGTCGGCTTGATTCTTCAACCATCCTTCTCTAAATTCATAGCGGATATAATCTACCAACCTCTTCTTTAGGATCATTCTCAATTTCCATATCTCCTCGTCTGCAACATCATGTATTTTGTTCCAAATATCGGTGTTAGATTGATCTGAGTAGAAAGTATCTGCAAAATGGTTGTTGTAAATAGATTTTATGGTAGATGAAGCCCATGTTGGTAAGTGAACACCATTGGTAACATGCCCCACGTGCAATTCTTTTGGGAAATATCCTTTCCACACTGGTTGGAACATATCTCTTGACACACGGCCATGAAGCAAACTCACACCATTGCTCTCTTGCGCTGTATTTAATGCAAACACACTCATAGAGAAACGCTCGTTGCTACCAGGGTTTTCACGACCCATATCCATTAACTGTTGCCACGAAATACCGAGTTTGTCGGCAAAGCTTCCCAAATAACGACTTATCATATCTTCCTCAAAGAGGTCGTGACCCGCAGGAACAGGAGTGTGAACAGTGTATAGAGAAGAAGCTCTTACTACTTCTTTGGCCTCGTTGAAAGACAATCCTTTTTCGTTGATATAATAGCTCAAGCGCTCAGCATTGATAAGAGCAGCATGGCCCTCATTCATGTGATAAACATCTTTTTCTATTTTTAGCTTTTCGAGCAACTGCATGCCACCAATACCCAACAAGTACTCTTGTTTCATGCGGTTTTCCCAATCGCCACCATATAACTTATGAGTAATAGAACGGTCTTCATCGCTATTTGACTCTACATCGGTATCCATCAAGTATAATTTGATTCTCCCAACGGCTACCTCCCAAACATGTACTTTGACCTTGCGGCCTGGAAATTCCACTTCGTGTTCAAAAGGAGTACCATCGTCATTTCTAACCATAGTAATGGGTAGGTTGCCAAAATTCTGTGCTTCATAATTGGCAATTTGCTGCCCGTCGAGCGCCAACCATTGTGTAAAATAACCAAACCTGTAGAGAAACCCTACAGCAGTCATATTCACATTGCTATCACTGGCCTCTTTAAGATAGTCGCCAGCTAAAACACCCAAACCACCCGAGTATATTTTTAGCACATGAGTCATTCCATATTCCATGCTGAAATATGCAATACTCGGTCTGCCATTATCAGGTTTTGCAGACATATACTCATTGAATTTGTCGTAAACAATTTCCAAGCGGCTCATAAGGTATTCGTCTTTTACGATTTCCTCGCCTCGCTCTTTGGTTAAGCTTTGCAACAAAACAACTGGGTTTTTATCACTCTCTTCCCAAACCTCAGGATCCATAACCTCAAATAGAGCTTTAGCTTCTTCATTCCAAGTCCACCACAAGTTGCGAACTATTTCTTTCAATGGGAGCAACTGCTCAGGTAAAACAGAATGTATCTGCAAATCTTTCCAAACTGGTGTATTTGCATGACTTGTTTCGATAATCATACTTTTATTTGTTTTTTTCATTATTTCTTTTGTGTTATTTGTAGTGATAGTGTTCTATTTTCAAGAACAATACACTATACTTTGCATTTATTTATTTGTCTGAAAAGCATAGTCTATTTTCTATTTTTTATTGCTATCAATAGCTGATAATCTTACAATTGAGTTTTGCAATGCTTTGCTGTAGGCTTCTTTGTAATAAACTATAAAGTGCTCCCAATCTGCAGAGTCGGCCAGCTTTAGCGCAGCGCTTCTCGTTTGAGACATAGCATCTTTTTTCTTTTGCGATAAATCGATTAAGGAATCTGCAATTATGTCTGAAACCTCTGCGTAATTATCCTCATCTCTAAATATAACCTCCACACCATCATCAATTCCTTCCGTATCGCCCATTTTTGTAGCCCAAGCTCCAAAGCCCGACAACGAGGTGGTAACAGTAGGTATAGAAAATGCAATACTTTCGTGTGGTGTATATCCCCAAGGTTCGTAATACGAAGGAAATACTGTAGCATCTAGCCCAATCAATAAGTCGTAGTAGGAAGTATTGAATATTCCATCATCGCCATTGAGATAAGATGGCACAAAGATAATTTTTACCCTCTCTTCTTTAGAATTGGTAAATCCCAATCTTTTTATTTGCGATAATACAGGATCGTTTTCATGCTCATTTATATTATGCGTTAAGAAAGGAAACGAAAGTGCCCTATTTGCACTAATTGGGCCATCCTCTTGCAGTCGTTGCTGCAAATCTTCTCTATACTCTTTTACCCATGCTGGCACCATTATAAAAGCAACAATATCTTTCTTCAAAGATTGGTTGGCGCGTAATTTATTGAGGGAATCAATAAACACATCAATTCCTTTGTTTTTATACTCATACCTGCCACTAAGAGCTACTAACAATGCTTTTGCAGCAATCGGATATCCTAAGAGAGCCTCAGTTACACGAATAAGTGTTTTGCGGGCTTGTGCACGTTGTTCTGCATAACCTGCATTTTTAGGTATAAATCCTTTTTCAAAACCATTAGGTGTAACTACATGAGGTTCTATACCTAAAAGCTGTGCACACTCTCTAGCTGTAATGTCGCTTACTGTAGTAAAGCAATCTACATTGTGTGCTGTAATTTTCTCTATCGAGTGTTTCGAAACCATGTTCAGCTCTCGCGCCATTTGGTCTCCATCATATTCGCTAAAGTTTTTATACAAGGGCAAGTTGTTTCCCGCTATAGACCGCCCAATAGAAGTGGCATGAGTAGTAAATATTGTACCTATTTTTGGCACAAAGTGCTTCACATACAATGCTCCCATACCCAACATCCACTCGTTGAAGTGAGCTACAACATGTTTGTCTTGCAGTTTGTGAAACTTGTAAAAACTCTCAATCACATTGCCCACAGCATAAGCAAACATGCTTGAATCGTCATAATCTCCATAGGAAGGCATAGAGTCAACCCCAAAAAGGCGCCACATCTGTCCATAAATATCATTCTTATGTTTGTAAAACTTATCGAAGTTTACCAATATGGTTAGTGGTTTGCCAGGCACTTGCCAGCGACCAATGCGCACCGTTAAACGTTCGTTTAAATCTGCGTATTGCCTCCACTCTTTATGAAGAGACTCATCTTCTTCGAACCAAGGACTTTCGTTATCTTCCCAGATATCGGGTCCTATGAATATTATTTTATCTTTATGTTCTTTCTGAAGTGTGTTAGCACGTGATGATAAGACTGTGTAAATACCGCCAACTTTGTTGCAAACCTCCCAGCTTGACTCAAAAATATAATCGGGTATAAATTCTAACTTTTTATGCATATAACTATTTCAATTAAAATTGGAGCACAAAGATAACTAAAATAGATGGTTATTTAAAATTCAAACAATTATTCACCTAATAAAGTGTAGATTTAAAATGCTTTAAATGCTTTGACTCTTTTTTGTGTCGCTTATACAGGCTATACAGGCCCGCTATTGATAGCATCTATGAAAGAGTTTATTTTTCAATAATGGAAGCATGCAAAATCCTTGACATCAAAAAAAATAGACATGAAAATATGTTGCCACAAATTCTTTTGCTCATTTTAATCCAATAGATTACCTTTGTGTGTTAAATTCTACAATTTGAAAATTTCAGAACTACTACAACTTTTTGGCTCCAAAGCCAACGTCTCTGCTGCAAGCAAACTATTGCGCGAAGTGCAATCTCTTTCAGTAAAAGGATTGCATGGCTCGGCTAAGGCATTGTTTGCTGCATCGCTGTATAGTCGAGACACCAAGGCTTATGTCTATGTTTTAAACAACCTAGAAAATGCAGGTTACTTTTATCACGACCTCAATCAAATGCTTGGCGATAAAGGAGTGCTTTTCTTTCCCTCGGCCTACAAACGTGCTGCAAAATATGGTCAAGTAGATGCTGCAAACGAAATTTTGCGTACTGAAGTACTGGCTCGTTTACAGCAAACAGACCAGCCCTACATCATTGTAACCTATCCCGATGCATTGGCCGAGAAGGTTATTTCGCAAAAGACACTTTTTCAAAACACCCTCTCAATAAGCATACAAGAAGAGATTGGCAGCGAAGAGGTGTCAAAACTCTTAGATGCTTACAAATTTGAATACGTGGACTATGTTTACGAGCCAGGACAATATGCAACAAGAGGAAGCATATTAGATGTTTTCTCTTATTCGAGCGAATATCCATATCGCATCGATTTTTTTGGCGATGAAGTAGAAACCATCCGCAGCTTTGATATAGATTCGCAACTTTCGCAATCTGCTTTTGAGCAAATACGCATAGTGCCCCATTTTGGAAATTTTAAGTCTAAAGACTCCACCCTATTCGATGCATTGCACCCCAACACAATTGTTGGGTTTGAAGATATGCAATGGATAGAAAGTCGCATAGATTCTGTCTTTTATGACAAACTCAATATTGAGCTAAGCCAAGTAGAGATGACACCCCCCAGTCTGCTCTCTAGCAAAGACTTCCATGTGGCTATAAAGCCTTTTAGACACATCCGGTTCGATAGTAAAAACACAGCATCGGCTCAGGCAACAATCCAGTTTAATACTACTCCTCAACCGTTGTTTCACAAAAACTTCGATATGATAAGCGAATCGCTTAGTAGTTTCATTAAAGAAGATTACACAATTTATATTCTCTCTGATAGCGAAAAGCAACAAGAACGCTTGCGCGTAATATTTGAAGATAGGGGCGACAACATTCCTTTCACACCCATCAACCGCACATTGCACGAAGGCTTTGTTGACGATACACTGAAGATATGCTGCTTTACCGACCATCAAATATTCAATAGATTTCATAAATACAATCTCAAGTCCGACAAAGTGCGCTCTGGCAAAATGGCGCTCACGCTCAAAGAGATCAATCAGTTTCAGATTGGCGACTTTGTAGTGCACATAGACCATGGCATTGGCAAGTTTGCAGGACTTGTGAGGCTACCAGTGGGGCAAAACATTCAAGAGGTTATAAAGCTTACCTACCTCAACAACGATGCTGTGTTTGTATCGATTCACTCCCTACACAAAATATCTAAATATAAAGGCAAAGAAGGCGATGCACCTACCCTCAACAAAATAGGATCGGGGGCTTGGGAGAGAGTAAAACAACGCACAAAATCTAAGATTAAAGACATTGCACGCGACCTGATAAAGCTATATGCAGAGCGCAATCAAGAAAAAGGATTTGCCTACTCTCCAGATAGTTACTTGCAAACCGAGTTAGAAGCATCGTTTAAATATGAAGATACACCCGACCAACTAAAAGCTACTAATGATGTAAAGAGCGATATGGAGAAACCCGTCCCCATGGACAGGTTGGTGTGTGGCGATGTTGGGTTTGGGAAAACAGAAATAGCAATACGTGCTGCATTTAAAGCAGCCACTGACGGCAAACAGGTTGCAGTGCTAGTGCCCACTACGGTGCTTGCTACACAACACTACCATACATTTAGCGAGCGATTGTTGGACTTTCCTTGCAAAATAGACTATTTGAGTCGTGCTCGCACAGCTAAAGAACAAAAAGCAATTTTGTCGGAGTTGAAAGAAGGTAAAATAGATATCCTGGTGGGAACACACCGCTTGGTTGGTAAGGATGTAGTGTTTAAAGACTTGGGATTATTGATAATAGATGAAGAACAGAAGTTTGGTGTATCTACCAAAGAGAAGCTAAAGCAGCTGAAAGTGAATGTTGACACACTCACCATGACTGCCACACCCATACCCCGCACCTTGCAATTCTCACTGATGGGCTCACGAGACCTCACTACCATCTCTACTCCACCCCCAAACAGACATCCTGTGCAAACAGAGGTGCATACCTTCGACATAGAGATAATTCGTGATGCTATCAACTTTGAAGTAAGCAGAAATGGACAAGTATTTATTGTAAACAATCGCATTCAGAACATCTACGAAATGCAAACGCTCATACAGCGTGAAATACCCGATGTGAAAGTGGGAGTTGGTCACGGACAAATGAATCCAAAAGAGATGGAAAAAGTGATTGGCGATTTCATCAATCACGATTTCGATGTGCTCATCTCAACAACCATTATTGAGTCGGGAATAGATATTCCCAATGTGAATACAATTATCGTTATCAACTCTCAAAACTTTGGATTGAGCGATTTGCATCAATTGCGAGGTCGTGTGGGACGAAGCAACCGTAAGGCATTTTGCTACTTATTGGCTCCGCCACTATACTCATTAAGTAGCGATTCGCGCCGACGACTGCAAGCCATAGAAGACTTTTCTGAATTGGGCAGTGGCATTCATATTGCTATGCAAGACCTAGACATACGAGGCGCTGGCAATCTGCTGGGTGCAGAGCAAAGCGGATTTATTGCAGACCTCGGCTACGAAACCTACCAAAAGATTCTGAAAGAAGCTATGCATGAGCTTCGCAGAGACGAGTTCAAAGAAGTATTTAAAGACCACGAAACCACAAAAGATACAGAAGAACTGTCGTTTGTAGATGATGTGCTGGTCGAGAGCGATTTGGAGCTCATGTTCCCTGTTATGTATATACCCAACGATGCAGAGCGCATTGCTATATACCGCGAGCTGGATGGCCTAGAAACAGAACTGCAAACGTTTGAATTTGGGAAACGACTAGAAGACCGTTTTGGCAAAGTACCCCAACAAGGAAAAGAGTTAATACGCATTGTGCGACTAAGACGCCTAGCAAAATCTCTTGGCATAGAAAAAGTGGTACTCAAAAGCCAACAGATGATACTCCATCTTATTACCGACAAAGAATCGGCTTACTATCAATCACCCGTTTTTGACAAACTAATAGCTTATGTAATGAGCAACACACGCTCTTGTAAACTAAGGGAGGTAGGTAAGAAGCGTTCTATAGCCATCAAAAACGTTTCTACAGTAGAAAATGCGGTGGCTATAATGCAGCAGATAAAAGAGGAAAAGTAGAAGAGACGCAAATTATTTGCGTCTCCCATACATCAACAATCAGATACCTTTAGTCTAAAACAATCCCTCTACCGATAGGTATCGCTCGCCAGTGTCGTAGTTGAAAGTAAGTATTTTCTTTCTTTCAGAAAGCTCATTGCACTTCTTGGCTACCGCTGCCAGCGATGCACCAGTCGATATGCCACAGCAAATACCCTCTATGCGTGCTAGTTTGCGCGTAAAATCATAAGCTTCTTCTTTTCCAATTTGTATTGTTCCATCTATCACAGTCACATCCAGCGTATCGGGTATGAAGCCTGCTCCTATACCTTGAAGTGGATGCGGACCTGGATTTCCACCCGATATTACGGGAGAATCTATTGGTTCTACAGCAAAAACCTCTGTAGCAGGAAAAACCTTTTTTAGCTCTATTCCTACTCCCGTAATGTGGCCACCTGTTCCTACCCCTGTTATTAGGTAATCAAACCCCTCTGGAAAGTCGGCAATTATCTCTTGTGCTGTTTCTCTTGCATGAACGGTAGGATTAGACAGGTTGCAAAACTGCTGCGGAATCCACCCATTTTCAATTGATTCTTTCAGTTCTTCGGCTTTTGCAATAGCTCCTTTCATCCCCAACTCACGAGGTGTAAGTACAACCTCTGCACCATAGAGCGATATGAGCTTACGCCGCTCTACCGACATTGATTCGGGCATTGTAATGATTACTTTGTAGCCCTTCATGAGCCCTACAAAACTTACACCTACACCGGTATTGCCAGATGAGGGTTCAATAATTACACCCCCAGGTTTTAAGAGGCCCTCCTTTTCGGCATCTTCAATCATTGCGAGCGCAATTCTATCTTTGAGGCTTCCCCCAGGGTTTTGTTTTTCGAGTTTAATCCAAACTTCGTGATTCGGAAATAATTTACTTAGTCTTACATGAGGCGTATTGCCTATTGTTTCTAAAATATGGTTGTATTTCATCTGTTTTAAAAGTTTAAAAAATATTTATACACTTCAAGTTGTAAAATTATGCAAGTTAATCCTTTGAGTAAAGAGCTGCACAAATACGCGCATTCCCCCGAGTATTTAATCGCTAAAACTATATCACAAAGTCAATTGGCTCTTCAAAGCCCCTCACTGTTTTAATTTTCACATCAATCTTATTATACACCAAAGAAAACGGAATCACACTCTTTGTTACCCAAGCACCACCACCAATTGTGGAGTGCCTACCAATTACGGTGTCACCCCCAAGAATGGTTGCACCTGCATATATCACCACATTGTCCTCAACAGTGGGGTGTCGTTTTATAGACGATAGTTTTTTCTCAAGATACAATGCTCCTAATGTTACCCCCTGATATATTTTCACATCGTTGCCTACTACAGCTGTTTCGCCAATCACTATACCAGTGGCATGATCCAAAAATAAGTTCTTGCCAATCTTAGCCCCGGGATGTATATCGATACCTACTTTGGAGTGAGCATATTCCGAAAAAAGCCTCGGAATAAGTGGAACTCCCAATTCATGAAACTTGTGAGCAATACGATGCACACTTAATGCAAAAAAACCAGGATAAGTGAGAATAACCTCTTCGAGGCTTTTGGCTGCAGGGTCGTTGGCTAGATAGCAGTGTGCATCTTTTGTAAGTCGTCGCTGAATTTTAGGTAGCTCTTCAAAGAATTTTTCTACAATATCATTAGCTTCCTCTTCCGATGTAAGCAGGGCAATTGTACGCAAAAGAATATCAGCTATAGAGCACAACTCTTTATGAACTGAATCTATATCTAATTGAGAAGACATTGGATACATCAGATTGTATAGTCTTTTCACTACTCCATGCATCTCCTTTTTATTGATAGGAATATCAAAAAAAGGGGGCTGAAACTTTTCAATTAAATCTGAAATACTATTTGTCATAACTTTACTCGCTTTACAAAAACTATCATTATTACCTAAAACAACGTTATCTCTTACAGAATAGTTGCATAACACAAATATAAAGGATAATGTTGTGCTTGTAAGATACTCTGCCAATAAAATGGCAAGATTTAACATCCTCAATAAAGGAAAAAACTATAGAACATGGGGTTTTATATCCGTGGTAAACTTTTAACTAGCTCAAAATGGAGTGAACTAGAAAATACAAATCTTTGCAAGCGGTATGTAAGTGGTGGCAAGAATCATTAATAATAGTAGAAAACTCTGATAGAAAATTCTCGCTGGTCAGAATTGCAATACCCGAAAAAGCTTTTGATAGGGGTAAATTTTAATTCTTAACCCTCACTTATCGACTCTCAAATCTCTCAATTTTTAACTTACTCCTTAATCATTGTTTCTCCCCAAATACTTCTATTTTCTCTATCTACACATGTTCACTTATTTCAGCACTTACGTATTTATAACCTCCTTTTTCCTCTTCGTCCATCATAAATGATAGTGAACCACAGAAGCTGAGCGAGTGCCTCACAATTAGAGTTGTTTTATACTACTGATATTCAGCAGGTAGAGGACATATATTTTTCTAAGCAACGTTACTTTGAAAAAAAAAATTGATTAGTACTTACAGTAGAAAATGGTTGGTTGCTAGCCCTTCTCTATTGCCAAAATTGTGAGGGGGGGGGTGTCTGTTCAATATTTGCTGGCTTAGCCAGCTGAAATAAACAAACACTCTCTACTTCCTGTTGAAATCGGCAGGTATCTCACCCCAGGCTCTGGTTTCCCATTTGAGTATCTTGTTTGGGTAGTCGTTTGCTCTGAGCCAATTTAGTGCTCTATCTATCAGGTCAAAGAGTTGCTCGTTTTTTTCTGTGCGGGGCTGTTTGGTTTTAATCTCTTTTTTAGCTACCCACAATATGGCTGTACGGCTATCGGAATAGATAGGTAGTGGCAAACTTCGTTGCTTGCAATAGCTCAATGCATGCACTATAGCCAGAAATTCCATCAAATTGTTGGTTCCCTCAGGATAGGGACCCATCCTAAAAATCTCTTCGGCATTGTGCGTAAGCACACCTCTATATTCCGACATACCTCCACGTGAACTACTAGCTCCATCAACAGCAATACTCTCTTGAATGGGTGCTCCATATTTTCTTTTTTGCTCTGCAGTTAGCTGTGGTTTTTTCTTTTTATTGCCTACATGATCTTTACTGTCTTGAAAATATGCTTCATGGGCTTCGTCTTCACTACCAAAAGATTTATACACTGCACCAGGATAACCCGCAACTTGCTCTTTACATGCTTCCCACGAATCGAAAACACCCGTATCTCGTCCGTCCCAAACCACATAATATTTCTTCTTAGCCATTTTTTCTCTCTACTTGTTTCATACGTGCAATTAACTCTTCTCCCAATGCTTTTTTATCTTCAATGTGTTTCAGGACTGTTACCACAAACTCGTTTTTATCAAAAGCTCCTCTCACCGATTCAAAATCGAGCATTCGCTCCTGCACATTGCCATCTGCACCAAAACCAGTTTTGAATGAGAGAGAAAACTCTTTTTTTGCATCTTCATATATCATTTCATCCAATTTGACAACAGACTCTTTCCATTTCTCAACAATCTCAATTATATCTTTGCTTGTAATGCTTGCCCCATCAATCTGATAGTACTCTTTAATTTTGCGCCATGCCCATGTCCACTCAAGTGTGTAATAATTACTGTGCAATGAGCTAAAGACCTTATTGATTTCAACAATCTTACTAATCTCGCCAGTTTCTATTTTCGAAATCAACAAATCTATTTCAGATTTGGGTGCAATCAGTCCAGAAAGATCTACCCACTCGCATATACCTATATCTGATGAGGGTTCCAATCGAGCCCTTATCTCATCATCAGTTTTAAATTGTGTGTTTTCTAAACGTTTTATGAGAGAGTTGCCCAAAAACTTATGCACTACTATATCATATAGTTTCAGGCCTTTCCTTAGAGCAGAATTGGTGATTATACAACTCTGAAAAGTGTATATATCGGAGGTTTCTCCTGCAGTAGCCTGCAAGTTGTGAAGTATTTCTATACCAGCCAGCACTTTCTGAATAGTGTAGGGACTCAGCAAATTGAAGTTGATAAAATCTAACTTATCGGGATCGTTCCTAAAGTCTCTTTCGGGCCATTTCTTTGCATCGCGAATAGTACCCACACTTCTCAGATTGACTCCTGGAGCCAAATAGGTAGTATTGTCTTTTTCTATCAAATAAGAGAAAGGTAGGTTAGATGTATCGGCATGCTGATGATGCCGGCCAAGAATAAGTGAGAAAGGGCCCACTTTGGCAGGCCACAATACATAGGAGTTGCTGGTAGTCTTTGCGCCTCGCTCCACAATACCTTGATGAATGGGACCCAACTTATACATGTGGTTGCTTTGATTGGAGCCCGAGCCTGCATTCATAAACGAAAACATACCAGCAATAAGCAAGGTAGATTTGTGATGGGTAACGGTGAATGGCCCTGCAAAAAGAGCACACGCTTCGCCATTTACTCCCTGGCAGTTGCTAAAAAAAAGGGAATCAGATGCAGAGTAGTTTTGCTTCAATATGCAAGCCTGCCCCACGAAGCATCGTTTGAGAATGGTTCCGCTTTCGACACGCGAATCTGATGAGATAATGAAATCTTGTGCAATTACATTGCGCCCAATTTTCACAGGAGCATGCTCATTGCTATTAATGGTGCCATTCTTCAACTTCATTGCCCCCATTATCTTGCAATGTGCTCCTATCATAACATTCTCTATATAGCCCACGTTCACAATTGTGCTGTTGTGCCCAACAACCCCCTTGTCCGATGCATATTTGTTGCAATAGCGCTCTACCATGTCATACATATTCTTTATAAGGAGTGGCCTATGCCGATAGAGAGAGTAGATATAGGCAAAGTGAGCCGATAGTTTGTTGTGAATATGTACCTCGCGCCCTCCCGTTTCGTTCAACACCGACACCTTGACCCCATTGCCAAAGGTAGATTTACCACTTACCAACATCACATCTATGTTTTGGATAAAACAGTTGTCGCCAATAGTATAATTGGCAATGTAGTTCTGTACGTTTTCGATAACCACATCATTGCCTATCTCGCAGTTGTGAATAATAGCACTATGTATGCAAGCATGCTTGGTCAGTCCACCAGTAAGGTGAAATTCTTTTTCGAACCTACCCAACCGTATATCACCAGAAAACTTAGTACTGGTGATATATTTGGGTGTGAAGTTTTCTACAACTTCAATATTTGCCCAATTGTCTGCACAGCATCCATTTTTCTCTAAAGTTTCTATTTCTTGTTTGCTCAGTTGTCTGTAGCTGTTCATTGATGTAGGACTTTATCTTAATTTAGGAAAATTACCTTCTCTCTCCTTAATGAGTCCCAATCGATAGGCATCCAATAGTTTTTTCAAGTCTTCTACTTGGTCAACTAGTATCTTCCCATTGTCGGTATCTTTTACCAACATCCTGTTGGAGATAAACTCACGAATGACCGTTACAGACTGTATATCGCTACCCTTTTCTATTACTGCCTTGGCAGACTCAAAGGGTTCGTGTTGTACCAACTGAATTCCTTGCGAATTGAAAATAAGGGTGTACCCCGCAATACCAGTAGATGATTGGTAGGCACGAGAAAAGCCTCCATCAATTACTATTAGTTTGCCATCTGCACGCATAGGTGTTTCGCCTTTGGCCGCTTTCACAGGCACATGACCGTTGATGATATGTGTGTCGGGGCCCTCCAATCCAAACTCAGATAAAATCATCTCGCAAGTGGCACGCTGGTTCTGAAACTTAAAATAATATCCTTTCTCTTCGGTATGGGTTGCTTTGTCTTCAATAAAATAGCGTTCGAAAGTAGTCATTGCACTTTTATCAAAAAGTGGAGAGTCTTTGCCACACCACAAATACCACATATAGTCTTGGGCAAAACTTCTCATTTCTTTATCTTCTTTCTCAAAATAAGCTGCTCTTATTAATCTATCTACTTTGTCCATAAATAGTTTGCCTGAGTAGTCTTTTCCTTGAATATTTACTTTCTTAAACTTCCCGTTTTCGTCCAATGGGATAGATGCATGATAGAGTAAGTTTCTATTTATGGTGAGATATATACTGCCTTTAGAGTATAAGCAATTGAGATGTTTTTTTAGTTTCTCGCTATGCATAAAGGAGTGCACGAGTTTTTTCACTAATTCATTCTCTTCGTCTGTCAATTGATAAGGGTCTTTCGGATCAATGGTGGGAAAGTTGGTATCCTTCATTGGGTGCTCACTACCATCTGAAAGTGTGATGGTGCCTTTATCAAAATTGATAAGATGCAACAAGTTTCTTTCTTCCATTTCAAAATCGGGACGACGTTTTATAATGTCGTGCTCTAGCTTAAACTGAATAACAGCTATTGCTTTCTGCATCTGGCTTAGTAGCTGAACAGATTTGTCGTCGTAGGTTCTATCATTGCCCAGAAGCTTGGGTTGAAACTCAGCACATGGATCATTGGCATATGCTTCCATAGCAAAACGTGCAAGGGGCAGTAAATTTATTCCATAGCCATCTTCCAAGGTAGTCAAATTGCCGTAGCGCATTGCAATGCGCACCAAGTTGGCCATACTGGCTTTGTTACCAACGGCAGCACCCATCCACAGCACATCGTGGTTGCCCCATTGGAAATCGAAATTGTGATAGTTGCACAGCGTCTCCATAATAAGGTGTGCACCGTCGCCCCTATCAAATACATCACCAACAATATGCAGGTGATCTATCACCAATCGTTGTATCGATTCGCACATGGCAGCTATAAACTCATCGGCACTGCCTGTAGAGATAATCGAATTGATAATAACACTTATATAGGCTGATTTGTGAGAATTGACAGTGGACTCGTGCAAGAGTTCCTGAATAATATACTCATACTTTGGAGGAAGCGATTTGCGCACCTTAGAGCGGGTGTATTTAGAAGCAGCTGTATCTAGCACCTTTACCAACTTATTGAGTGTTACAACATACCATTCAGACATATCTGGCTCCACATCTTTTATTAAGCGAAGCTTCTCGTAAGGATAGTAGATAAGTGTGCACAACTCTCGTTTCTGACTATCGCGCAAGGTTTGTCCAAATATCTCATCCACTTTGGTACGTATAGTTCCCGATGCATTCTTTAGAACATGCTGAAAAGCTTCGGCCTCGCCATGAATATCTGCCAAAAAATGCTCTGTCCCTTTGGGCAGATGCAATATTGCTTTAAGATTGATTATCTCGGTGCTTGCAGAGGCAATAGTGGGGAAAGACTTTGATAGTAGTTTGAGGTATTTTATATCTTTTCTGAGTTCTTGGTGGTTGTGAGTAGTATTAATCATATTTTCACAAAGTTTTATATATTCTATATTATAAACAACTTCAAACGTAGCAAATAGTTCATTCAATCGTAAGCGATTAAAAAAAACGAAACCACACAGCTATGTAATCTCGTTTTTTATATTGTTTTTGAAATCATTTAGTGCAAACTAAAAGCTTATTTTTTCACGCTCAACGCCTCAAAAACAAGCTTTTCGAGTTCTTCGGCCAATTCGGGATTGTCTTTGATGCTATTTTTAGCAGCCTCGCGACCCTGTCCTAGTTTGGTCTCTTGATAGCTATACCACGAACCACTCTTTTTGATAACACCTAGTTCCGACCCTAAGTCAACTATTTCGCCCAAGCGAGAAATACCTTCTCCATAAAGTATGTCAAATTCGGCTTTGCGGAAAGGAGGAGCAACTTTGTTTTTCACTACTTTCACACGTGTGTGGTTGCCCAACATATCTTCGCCATCCTTCAATGCTCCAATGCGTCTGATATCTAACCGCACCGACGCATAAAACTTCAATGCATTTCCACCCGTAGTAGTTTCGGGGTTACCAAACATTACGCCAATTTTCTCGCGCAATTGATTGATGAACACACAAGTAGTGTTGGTTTTGCTAATAGTACCTGTGAGCTTACGCAAAGCCTGCGACATCAATCGTGCATGCAGACCCATTTTAGAGTCGCCCATCTCGCCTTCCAGCTCCGCCTTAGGTGTCAGAGCTGCCACTGAGTCAATCACCACAATATCTATTGCCGATGAACGAATCAATTGCTCGGTAATCTCCAGCGCCTCTTCACCACTGCTAGGTTGAGAAATTATCAGCTCATCTATGTTTACACCTAACTTCTCGGCATAAAATCTATCAAAAGCGTGCTCTGCATCTATAAATGCTGCCACACCACCTGCTTTTTGAGCTTCCGCAATGGCATGTATGGCCAAAGTTGTTTTACCAGACGACTCTGGCCCGTATATTTCGATAACTCTTCCGCGTGGATATCCACCCACACCCAAGGCAACATTAAGTGCAATGGAGCCCGAAGAAATCACTTCTATTTGAACAACTTCCTCGTCGCCCATTTTCATGATTGAGCCCTTACCATAGGTTTTCTCAATCTTGTCCATAGTTGCACGTAGAGCTTTTTGCTTTTCTGTATTTACTTTATTGTCCTTTTCTTCTGCCATAGTATATATCTGATTTTGATGATTAATATTTTTAATTATTTCTACTCAAAGAGACATCGTTGCGAGCAACAACTTAGTCCAGCTTCAACTCTAATATCTGACTGGCATGTTCTTTTGTATTTACTGCCCTACCCGATATTACATGCATTATTGCGCCTTTTTCGTCAATCACAAATGTAGTACGCACTGTACCCATGTATTTTCTGCCCATCATGGTTTTCTCTTGCCACACACCAAACTGTTCTACCAATTTCTTATCGGTATCGGCAATCAGTGGAAACGGTAAGTTGTGTTTATTTTTAAATTTCTGGTGCGAAGTTTCACTATCTACACTCACTCCCACTATCTGATATCCTGCTTTTAGCAATTCGGCATTGCCATCTTTCAAGCTACAAGCTTGCGCTGTGCAACCAGGTGTATTGTCTTTTGGATAGAAATACAATATTAATTTCTTACCAGCATAATCAATCGCTTTTATCTCTTTCCCGTCTTGATCAATACCTAATGTTTCTGGTATTTTGTCACCTACTTCTAAAGCCATAATTGTTTTATTTGATTTGTTTCACGATTCGAGTTTCAAAGATAGCAAAAAATTGATTAAAGCCGAGAAATTGTTTGTGAGGTAAAAAATATGATAATAGTAAAAAGGTGCCATTTATGAGGGAAATAAGATTGATTGCCCCTATTAATTTAGACCTGCAATCTGCTCTAAAGTCATTTAAATGAAGCGTGAAAAGACCTTGGCAGTAGTCAGAAATTGCCTCACATGATAAAGATTCATTTTGATGAACTAAGCAAACCTTAATAGTACCCTCGAGTACCCCGAAAGAAGTTGGTGCGAGAGAATTAAAAAAATAATAGGAGCACTAAATCACCAATCTCTTTTTGATTAAGGGGCTTAAAATAAAAACACCTCTCAGTCAGCTATTTATAAATGACTAAGAGGTGCGCTATGCCTTTTTCGAAATTTAAGCAGACACTTATAATTATTAATTGATTAAATAGTTTTTACAACAAACTATTGATACTTCATTAGTTCCCATTCATTTATACATCTATCTGCCAAACAACTGTTTTGCAGAAGGTACAAATATTACATTGAGCTCTGGGTCTGGCATATCTGGGTCTAATGGAAACATCGGTCTTATAATATTTTTGTATGGGATACTACTAAAATCCTGATCAACTCCTCCGCGAGTAAATGCCATAACCCAATCCTTTTTCATATTAAACCATTGATTCACCAAGTAACCCTGTTTTACCATAACAATATCCATTTTGGCAGGATCTATGCCAGTACCTTGCAAAGGTGGCGTAGGTGACGAAGTTCCAACTACTACATACACTGTTCCTGTCTTTATAATAGCAATATCGCTTTTCCTACGGGCGTTATTTTCTTGACTTAAAGAAGATGTATTTTGATCTGGATCAGGACTCACATATACTACTTCACCCGATAACCAAACTGGAGGTTCGTAAGAATTATCTGTCATAGCCCCAACATAAGCCTGGGCATTACCCCCAACACCAACTTTACGAGCCTCTCGCACCATTTCCTCTCCAGGAATTGAACAATAAAGCACTTTTTTACCATTAGAAGCTTTAAACTCTGGTCGCTGCAATAATCTAGCTAGCGTCCAAGTTACCTCACCCGAACCTCCGCCACCAGGATTATCTCCCATGTCGCTAATAAAGAAAGGTTTTTTATTGCTTGCAATAGCCAAGTCAAGCGACTCCTCAAGCGAATATCCTGGAGCTTCTAAAGAAAACTCACGACGAACATCCCAAAATTTCTGAGCAAGTTTTTTTGCACCAGATTCTACTTGCTCTTTATCGTCGCCATAAACCATTACTACACCCTGATTACGACGGTCGTCGCCCCATACATAACCAATCCAGATACCAGCATCTATAACCCCTGGCATTGCTTCCACCTCAGGAACAAGTCCATAAAGAGATTTTGCAGGTTCAACGCGAGTACTTGTCCATTCGCCCGAAAGCAATACAGGAACAGCTACCCAAGCCTTGTATGATGGACGTCCTTTGCCAGAAGCTAAACGATCAAGAAGATTAACCACACCTCGACGGTGCGACTCGCGCCAATCATCGTGTGGAGCCGTCCGAAAAGTAGTAATGAGGTCGGAGTAAAGGGCTACTTTCAAAGATGCATTTCCATGAAGATCCATCGTTGTTGTTGTTAGTACATCATTACCAATAACACCTCTAATTCTCTCCATAAACTCTCCTTCTGGATCCTCAACACCCTCTACACTACATGCCCCATGCATATAAAACCAAAAAGCATCGTATGGCATATTAGCCTTAACTAATTCTATTGTTTTATCAACAAATTCGTAATAAGATTCACGAGTAACTGGTCCTCGTCCGCTGCCTCCTCCCATTAGAGATGGAAGCCATGTGGCATTTTTACCCATAATAGAGTCTGGGCTTAAATAGTCGGGCATGGTAAGGGTTCTACCAACAATCTCTTGTCTATTAGGAACAAAAACACTGTTTTCGATTTGTATCCCAGCAATTCCTATACGCGGCTTTTGCTGTTGCCCAAAAGCTTTGCTATAAAATGGCACTACTATTAAAGCACAAAATAAAAGTAATAAATTTCTTTTCATATACAGAATATTTTTATCAATTTAGAAGATGTTTTACTTATGTTATTTATATATATAAATATATATATTGAGATATTGTATAATAAAAACATCAAACCACACAACATCAAATAGTTAATCATTGCCCCGTTACCTCTACCTATCTCAGCATGAGAAATAGGCAGAATCTTCGTATCGTCTTTAAAGTTATAAATTGTCTCAGCATCGGTCTTCTCAAGGTATCTAAATATTCCTTTACCTATACCCCTGCAAACAGACCTATACTTCGAAAGCTTTTCTCAACAGTTCGTAACTTTTGGGAACAGCAGTTTCTGCATTTTCTTTTCCCTCCATTTCTAATGACACATACCCAGTGAAGTTTGCATCGCGCATAATTTTTGCAATACGATTATAATCAAGATCCAAGTCATAGACCTGTCCGCCACCATAGTATGTTTTTGCCTGTATAATGTCTGCATAAGGCATCAATCTTTCTAGTTGTGGATACGGATCTCCAACAAAATTGCCTGTATCAAGATTTAGGCCCATAGATGGAGATGAGGCCAATGCTTTATAAATATCTTCCAAGTAATCTATGTTTGACGAAAGGCCCCAATGATTTTCAAGACAAAGTAATACCCCTCGTTTTTCGGCTTCAATAAGACATTCGCCCATTGCATCTATCACCATATTTACACCATCTTTATCGGTGTAGCCAGGAAGTGGGTCCATCTTGCCTGTCTGATAATAATCATCGGCTCTTTTTGTCTCCCAACTACCAGTATTCAAACGCAATGCAGGAATACCCATTTGTGTTGCTAGATTCATACATTCTATAGTATGCTCAATATGCTCTTTTCTTTTTGCTTTGTCTGGTTGCACAAAGTTTTGATGAATAGACAAAAATGGCAATGCAAGTCCTCTTTCGAAAGCCATTCTCTTGAGTTTATTCATATATGGAATAGTCTCATTCTCCATTTGGCGATGCAAAATTTCCACCCCATCGAAACCAATACGAGCTGCATTCTCAATTACTTTTTCGATTGGATACTTTACAGGCTCAAAATGCCAATAAGAATAGGTAGATACAATAAGACGCAAAGGCTGATGAGAGCTAGCAGCGCTTTTAGGTTCGCGAGCTGGAGTTGCATGTAATAAATTAGGAACCATAGATGCAGCACCCAGCAGTGCAACATTCTTTAACCAAGTTCTTCTGGAAGAAGAAGAATCAATTTGTACATTCATTTTTTTCATACTTTATATTTTTTTGTTTTGCTTTCTTTAGAAACATGGTGTAAACTTTGATTAAACATATAGGTGTTTTCACAAAAAACAAATATATAAATAATAAACACATCTTT
>CAYVLC010000018.1:25083-26500 GCA_964452155.1 uncultured Dysgonomonadaceae bacterium | reverse complement strand
CATTTCGAAAACTTAGCTATTGCAAGTAGTTGGGGGCTTAGGGTATCTGATGCCAGCAAGAAATGCACATCGCTTCAAGAAATATTTGAATTCTTAGCCCACTGGGACGTAGAGAGAATAAATCTTCCTGTAGCAACTGACGGGGTTGTCCTGAAAGTAAACTCTTTGCAACAGCAAAGAAACTTGGGTTTCACCTCCAAATTCCCTCGCTGGGCCATAGCCTATAAGTTTAGTGCAGAGCAAGCTATCTCTACCTTAGAATCGGTTACTTACCAAGTTGGTCGCACTGGTGCAGTAACTCCTGTTGCCAATCTGTCGCCTGTATTGCTCTCGGGCACTACCGTGAGACGAGCTTCGCTCTACAACGAAGATGCAATAATGGCACTCGATTTGCACCTTGGCGACACAGTATATGTGGAAAAGGGGGGAGAGATAATTCCTAAGATTACGGCTGTAAATAAAGATGCACGAACTGGCGAGCGAGCTAAAGTTGCGTTTGCAACCCTTTGTCCGGCATGCAACACTCCGCTTGTGAGAGATGAGGGCGAGTCGGCACATTACTGTCCCAATAGCACCGGGTGTCCTCCACAAATAAAAGGTCGCATAGAGCATTTTGTTAGTCGCAAGGCCATGAATATTACAGTTGGTCCAGAGACTATTTCGTTGCTCTTCGATAAAGACCTGGTGAATGATGTAGCAGATTTATACGACTTGACCTACACTGATCTTATTAATCTGGAACGATGGGGCCAAACCAGTGCCAACAATCTTCTTGAGAGTATTGAGCAGTCAAAATCGGTTTCTTATGAGCGTCTGTTGTTTGCTCTTGGCATAAGGTTTGTAGGCGAAACCGTTGCGAGCAAACTGGCTCATGCGTTTCCAACTATCGACATGCTCAAATCTGCCACATTAGAGCAGTTAACAAGCGTGGATGAAATAGGGGAAAGAATAGCACAGAGTGTAGTCCATTTTTTCATCACCGAGGCTCATCTTGATGTAGTGGAGCGCCTGCAATCTCATGGTTTGCAGTTTGCTTTGAGCGAAGAGTCTCTTTCTAAGAAAACAGATAAGCTCGATGGCAAAACAATTGTGATAAGTGGTGTATTCGCCATTCACTCAAGAGACGAATATAAGGCCATGATTGTACAGCATGGCGGTAAAAATACGGGTTCTATCTCTAAGAAAACCGATTATATTCTTGCAGGTGAGAATATGGGTCCGGCTAAGCTGGAGAAAGCCGAAAAACTAGGTGTAAAAATCATCGATGAGCGCTCTTTCTTAGAAATGATTCAATAGGTAAAGAATGGCTGTAAGGAAACTATTGTATAAAAGTTCTTTTCAACTTTTTTTTGATACTTTTCAATTCTACCAATCTGTGCAATAGAACAATTCAGATTATCAATCTGTTATATGTACT